>JACQAI010000288.1 GCA_016195115.1 Pseudomonadota bacterium | reverse complement strand
GTGCTTGCCGTTGCGCCAAAGCAGGGATGAGACTGCGACTCGACGCCGCTCCAAGAGGCCCAGCCATGCAACGCAGCAACAACCGCATCCTCACGACCCATACCGGCAGCCTGCCGCGGCCGGCCGAGCTGGTGCGGCTCTATGTCGACCGGGCCAACGGCAAAGCGATCGACGAGGCCGCGCTGGCGCGCGCCGGCGCCGACGCCATGCGCCGCGTCGTCGCCAAGCAGCGCGAGGTCGGCATCGACATCCCGAACAACGGCGAGCAGCAGCGCGAAGCGTTCTTCCTCTACGTGCGCCGGCGCATGAGCGGGTTCGGCGGCCAATGGCAGCGCTGGCCGCGCGGCGACGTCGCGCGCTACCCGCTGTTCCAAAAGGCGCAGCAGGCCTGGTTCGCCAACACGGTCGCGGTCTCCAACATGGCACCGCCCAAGGCGATCGGCGAAGTCCGCTATCTCGACCGCGCCCTGGTCGAGGCCGAGTGCGACGACTTCCGCGCCGCGTTGGACGCCGCCGACGGCGGCTTCGCCGAGCCGTTCCTGACCGCGCCGTCGCCCGGCATCATCGCCGCGGCGGTGCTCAACGAGCACTACAAGGACGAGGACGCCTATCTGGCGGCGCTCGGCGACGCGCTCAAGATCGAGTACGACACCATCGTCAAGCGCGGATTCCTGCTGCAGCTCGACTGCCCCGATCTCGCGCTCGAGCGCCATCTGTCGTACCAAAATCGACCGCTCAAGGACTTCCTCGATTTCGTCGAGCGCGTGGTCGCGACGATCAACCGCGCGCTGGTCGACGTTCCGCACGAGCGCGTGCGCCTGCACGTATGCTGGGGCAACTACGAGGGGCCGCACGACCGCGACGTGCCGCTCGCCGACATCCTGCCGATCCTCAAGCAGGCCAAGGTCGGCGGCTTCGTGCTGCCGTTCGCCAACCCGCGCCACGCCCACGAATATCGTGACCTGGCCGGCGTGCTCGATCCGGATCAGATCATCGTCGCCGGCGTGATCGACACGCTGACCAACTTCGTCGAGCACCCCGAGGTGGTCGCCGAGCGGCTCGAGAACGTCGCGCGCGTAGTCGGCGATCCCGGCCGCGTCCAGGCCGGCACCGACTGCGGCTTCGACACCTCGGCCGGCATGGGCCGCGTCACCGAGGACGTCGTGTGGGCCAAGCTCGCCGCAATGGCCGAAGGCGCCAAGATCGCGAGCGACCGGCTTTTTTGACCGCCGCCCGCGCCGCCGGCCATTGATGCAGATCAAGGCCCGGGGTGCCGGCTCGTCCGATGCTGATCGTTGGGCCACGAGCGCCGCGGCGCGACACCCAACGGAGCGGCGATGGAGCACCAGATCGAAGACCGTTCGGGACTTGGCGTGGGCGTCGTGCCGTCGCTCATTCCGTCGGTCAGCCTGGGGCCGACCGGCCTGTTCGACGCGCCCTCCTCGCTCAACGAGCGGCTCGCCGTGCTGCACCGCACGATCCGCGCCCTATCCGGCCTCGAAGGCCTCGGCCGCGTCGCGGTCACGACCTACGACGCCGGTACCGACGAGCTGCGCACCTTCATCGACAGCAGCGACCGTCCGACCGAGCTCGCGCACTACCAAGCCCGGCTCTCCGCCACCACGATGCTGATCGAGGCCGCCCGCGCGCGTTCCTGGCGCATCCTGGCCCTGCATCCACCGTCGGAGGATAACCGGAAGCGCCACTCGCGCAGCCTCTACGACGCCGGCTACCGCTCCAGCCTGGCGGTGCCGTTCTTCGACTATTCGGGGTTGCTCGGCTTCGTGTTCTTCAACTCGACCGCGGACGGCTTCTTCGACGGCGGCGTGCCGCAGCGGCTGTGGCCCTACGTGCAGCTGATCGCGCTGATGATCACCAACGAGCTGACCGCGGCGCGGATCGCGCGCGCCGGCGCCAAGACGATCCAGGGCTTCTCGCACTACAAGGACACCGAGACCGCGACCCACCAGGAGCGCATGGCGCACTATTCGCGCCTTATCGCGCTCGAGAACGCCACGCGCTGGCAGTTGACCGACGAGTACATCGAGCACCTGTTCTGGTTCGCGCCGCTGCACGACATCGGCAAGGTCGGCGTGCCCGACAGCATCCTGTTGAAGCCGGGCAAGCTGACCGACGACGAGCTCCTGGCGATGAAGAAGCACGTCGCGATCGGTATCGAGATCATCAACACGATGAAGCGCGAGTTCCATCTCGACGGCCTGCCGTACATCTCGATCCTGTACAACGCCGTCGCCTGCCACCATGAGAGCGTCGACGGCTCGGGCTATCCGAACGGACTGGCCGGCGACCAGATTCCCCTGGAAGGCCGCATCTTCGCCGTCGCCGACGTGTTCGACGCGCTGACCGGCGAGCGGCCCTACAAGAAGCGCTGGAGCAACGAGGAGGCGCTCGACTATCTGATCGACCTGTCGGGCAAGCGCTACGATCCGCTGTGCGTGTCGGCGCTGGTCGACAACGTGCCGGCGATCGACGCGATACAGCGCCGCTTCGCGCGCGAGCTGGCGGTCTAGCCGCCGCTACAGATTGAGGGTGCGGCCGTCGACCGCGAGGGCGGCTTCCTTGACGGCTTCGTTCAAGGTCGGGTGGGCGTGGCAGGTACGTGCGATGTCCTCGGACGAGGCACCGAACTCGATCGCCAGCGCGATCTCGGCGATCATGGTGCCGGCGTCGGGGCCGATGATGTGGCAACCCAGCACGCGATCGGTCTTGGCGTCGGCCAGCATTTTGACGACGCCCTCGGCGTCACCGTTGCTGCGCGCGCGCGCGTTGGCGGTGAACGGGAATTTTCCGACCTTGTACTGGACGCCGGCCGCCTTGAGCTCCTCCTCGGTCTTGCCGACCGAGGCGACCTCGGGCCAGGTGTAGACCACGGCCGGGATGGCGTCGTAGTTCACGTGCGGCTTCTGGCCGGCCATGAACTCGGCAGCGGCGACGCCTTCCTCCTCGGCCTTGTGCGCCAGCATCGGCCCGGCGATGACGTCGCCGATCGCATAGATCGACGGCACCGAGGTGCGGAAGTGCGCGTCGGTCGTGATCCGCCCCTTGTCGTCGAACGCGACGCCGGCCTCCTTGGCGCCGAGCTTGTCGGCGTAGGGCCGCCGGCCGATCGCGACCAGCACGATGTCGCACTTCAAGCTCTCGGCGGCGCCGCCGGCCGCCGGCTCCAAGGTCAGGGTAACGCCCTTGTTGGTCTTCTGGGCCTTGGTGACCTTGGTCGACAGCTTGAACTGGAAGCCCTGCTTGGTCAGGGTGCGCTGGAGCTGGCGGCCGATCTCGCCGTCGAGGCCGGGCGTGATGCGATCCAAGAACTCGACGACCGTGACCTCGGCGCCGAGCCGACGCCACACCGAGGCCATCTCGAGCCCGATGTAACCGCCGCCGACCACCACCAGATGCTCCGGCACCTTGTCGAGCGCCAGTGCGCCGGTCGAGGTGACGATGGTCTTCTCATCGGTCTCGACGCCGGGCAGCGGCGTGCTCTCCGAGCCGGTCGCGATCAGGATCAGCTTGGCGTCGAGCGTCTGGGCGGCGCCGGCGCCGTTGACCGTGACCTGGGTCGGGCTGGTGATCCGGCCCTCGCCTTGGACGTGGGTCACCTTGTTCTTCTTGAACAGGAAGCCGATGCCCTTGGTCAGGTCGTCGACCACCTTGTCCTTGCGCGCCATCATGGTCGGCAGGTCGAGCTCGACGCCCTTCAGCTTGACGCCGTGGGCGGCGAGCGCGTGCTTGGCCTCCTCGTATTTCTCCGAGGACTGCAACAGCGCCTTCGACGGGATGCAGCCGATGTTGAGGCAGGTGCCGCCGAGGCGGTCGCGCTTCTCGACGCAGGCGACGGTCATGCCGAGCTGCGCGGCGCGGATCGCGGCGACATAGCCGCCGGGGCCGCCGCCGATGACGACCAGGTCGTACGACGCCATGGGTGTTCTCCCGCTAGAGGCCTATCAGCAGGCGCTGGGGATCCTCGATCGCGTCCTTGACGTGGACCAGGAAGGTGACCGCCTCGCGGCCGTCGATGATGCGGTGATCGTAGGACAGCGCGAGGTACATCATCGAGCGGATCTCGATCTTGTCGCCAGACTTGTCCGAGATGACCATGGGCCGCTTCTGGATCTTGTGCATGCCCAGGATGCCGGATTGCGGCGGGTTGAGGATCGGGGTCGACAGCAGCGAGCCGTAGACGCCGCCGTTCGAGATCGTGAAGGTGCCGCCCGATAGCTCATCCAGCGCAAGTTTTCCGTCGCGCGCGCGCCGGCCGAGCTCGGCGATCTTCTTCTCGATGTCGGCGAGGCTCATCTTGTCGGCGTTGCGCACCACCGGCACGACCAGGCCCTGCGGCGTGCCGACCGCGACGCCGATGTCGTAGTAGTTCTTGTAGACCAGGTCATCGCCGTCGACCTCGCCGTTGACCGCCGGCACCTCCTTGAGGGCGTGGATGCACGCTTTGACGAAGATCGACATGAAGCCGAGCCGCACGCCGTGCTTCTTCTCGAACGCCTCGTTGTACTGGCTGCGCATCGCCATCGCGCGGCCCATGTCGACCTCGTTGAAGGTGGTCAGCATGGCGGCGGTGTTCTGCGCCTGCTTCAGGCGCTCGGCAATGCGCTTGCGCAGGCGCGTCATGCGCACGCGCTCCTCGCGGGCCGGATCGCCGACGCGCGGCGCCGTGGGCGCGCTCGGCGTCGGTGCGGGGGCGGGCGCCGGGGCGGCCGGACGCTCGAGGGCCTGGATGACGTCGCCCTTGGTCACGCGACCGTCCTTGCCGGTGCCGGCGATCTTCGCCGCGTCGAGCTGATTCTCCTCGACCATCTTGCGCGCCGCCGGCCCGGGCGTCGCCGCAGCCGCGGCCGGTGCGGGGGCCGGCTTGGCGGCGGGCGCCGGAGCCGCGGCGGGCTTGGCGGCCGGGGCGGCAGCCTTTGGTGCCGGCTTGGCGCCGCCGGCGCCGTCGCCGATCCGGCCGAGCAGCGCGCCGACGCCGACATTGGTGCCCTCGGGGGCGACGATCTCGGCCAAGGTGCCGGCGGCGCTGGCGTTGACCTCGAGCGTGACCTTGTCGGTCTCGAGCTCGACCACCGGCTCGTCGACCGCGACCGCGTCGCCGGGCGCCTTGAGCCATTTCGCCACCGTCGCCTCGGTCACCGATTCACCGAGCGTCGGCACCATGATCTCCGCAGCCATCTTCAATCCCCCGCCTTGCGCGGTGTCACGCGATGCGCAACGCCGCGTCGACCAATTCCGCCTGCTCTTGCTGGTGGCGCTTGTTGAGGCCGGTCGCCGGCGACGCTGCCGCGCGCCGCCCGACGTAGCGCGGCCGCCGCGCCTTGACCGTCAGCTTCGACAGCACCTGTTCGATCGGCCGGTCGACGAAGCTCCAGGCGCCCATGTTCTCGGGCTCCTCCTGGCACCACACGACCTCGGCGTTCGAGTAGCGGTTGAGCTCGGCGCCGAGCGTGTTGGCCGGGAACGGATGGATCTGCTCGAGCCGCACGATCGCGATGTCCTTGACGCTGCGCTTGGCGCGCTCGGCCGCCAAATCGTAATAGACCTTGCCGGTGCACAGGATGACGCGCTGGACCGCGTCGTCGGACTTGAGCTTCTCGGCTTCGGGCAGCACGCGATGGAACGACGAGTCGTCGGCCAGGTCGTCCAACGTCGACTGGCAGGCCTTGAGGCGCAGCAGCGACTTCGGCGTCATGACGATCAGGGGCTTGCGGAAGTTGCGCTTCACCTGCCGGCGCAGCGCGTGGAAATAGTTGGCCGGCGTGGTGCAGTTCACCACCTGCATGTTGTCGTCGGCGCACAGCTGCAGATAGCGCTCCAGCCGAGCCGACGAGTGCTCGGGGCCCTGGCCCTCGAAGCCGTGCGGCAGCAGCATGACGAGACCCGACATGCGCAGCCATTTTGATTCGCCGGACGCAATGAACTGGTCGACCATGACCTGCGCGCCGTTAGCGAAGTCGCCGAACTGGCCTTCCCACAGCACCAAGGTGTTGGGCTCGGCGAGGCTGTAGCCGTACTCGAAGCCGAGCACCGAGTTCTCGGCGAGCGGACTGTCGATCACCTCGTAGCCCGCCTGGCCGTCCTTCAGGTTGTTGAGCGGAATGAACCGCTCCTCGGTGTCCTGGTGGACCAGCACGCTGTGGCGCTGGCTGAAGGTGCCGCGGCCGCAGTCCTGGCCCGACAGGCGCACCGGAATGCCCTCGACCAGCAAGGTGCCGAACGCCAGCGCCTCGGCGGTCGCCCAGTCGATGCCCTCGCCAGTCTCGACCATCTTCCGCTTGGCCTCGAGCTGGCGAACGATCTTGGAGTTGACCTTGAAGTCCTTGGGGTGCTCGGTGAGCTTGAGCCCGACCGTCTCCAAGGTCTTGCGCGCCACGCCGGTGGTGCCACGGCGATCGTCGGCCGTCGCGGTGGCGAAGCCCGACCACTTGCCCTCGAGCCAGTCGGCCTTGTTCGGCCGGTAGCTGCTCGACGCCTGGAACTGCTCGTCGAGATAGGCCATGAAGCGATCGACCGCGCCCTTGGCCTCGGCCTCCGACAGCGTGCCTTCGGCGACCAGGCGCTCGGCATACAGTGTCCGCGTCGACTTCTGCTCGGCGATCTTGCGGTACATGATCGGCTGGGTGAAGCCCGGCTCGTCGCCTTCGTTATG
>JACQAI010000253.1 GCA_016195115.1 Pseudomonadota bacterium | reverse complement strand
TTGGGTCAGATTGAATCATCCACCCTTCCCGTCATCCCGGCGAAAGCCGGGATCCAGGAGACCAGATACCTACCCGACTCGCGATCCTGGATCCCGGCTTTCGCCGGGATGACGGTTTTGTTTTGCGATCGGGTCAACTCTAACGCATCGGCTCTAGCGCGCCGTGGCGCGCGCGACCGCTGCGGTGATCAGCGCCTTGGCCTCGTCGGGTCCGACCCAGCGGACGATCTTGACCCACTTGCCCGGCTCGAGGTCCTTGTAGTGCTGGAAGAAGTGCGAGATCTGATCGCATAGGATGGCGGGCAGATCCTGATAGGAGGCGACGCCGCTGTAGAACGGGCCGAGCTTGTCGACCGGCACCGCGATGACCTTCTCGTCGCCGCCGGCCTCATCCTCCATCAGCAGCGCGCCGACCGGGCGGCAGCGCACCACGGCGCCGGGCACGACCGGAACCTGCGCCACCACCAGCACGTCGATCGGATCGCCGTCGTCGGACAGCGTGTGGGGCACGAAGCCGTAGTTGCCCGGATAGAACATGGCGGTGTGCAGGAAGCGGTCGACCACCATCGCGCCCGAATTCTTGTCGAGCTCGTACTTCACCGGCGCGCCGCCCTGCGCGACCTCGACGATGACGTTGATGTCGTTCGGGACGTCGTGCCCGGTGGAGATCTTGGTGAGGTCCATGGCGGTCGTCCTCACGCCTCGTGGGATGCCCGGTAGACCACCGACTCGTGCCACGGGATGACGGCGCGGCGCAAGAGGACGACCAGCAGCCACAGCGCGAAGCCCATGACGGTGAGGAGCAGGATGACGGCGAACAGCGCGTCGACTTGGAAGGCGTTGAGGGTCGCGACCGCCAGATGCCCGAGGCCCTCGCTGCCGCCGAGATACTCGCCGACCACC
The DNA here is from genome assembly GCA_016195115.1 of Pseudomonadota bacterium. Classification (GTDB taxonomy): domain Bacteria; phylum Pseudomonadota; class Alphaproteobacteria; order Elsterales; family Elsteraceae; genus JACQAI01. The sequence goes on along the minus strand of JACQAI010000253.1, from coordinate 1,784 downwards.
GCGCCGATCACCGCCAGCACGATGCCGACCTCCATGCCGGCGAGCACGTAGGGCAGGGCGCTCGGCAGCTCGAGCAGCCAAAACGTGCTGAGCCGCCCGGCGTTCAGGCTTTCCATGACGTCGCGATGGCCGCGCTCGACCGACTTCACGCCGAGCAGGGTGTTGGTGAAGATCGGGAAGAAGGCGAGCACGGCGGCGACGATCACCTTCGAGCCGGGCCCGAAGCCGAACCACAGGATGAAGAGCGGCACCAGCGCGACCTTGGGAACCACCTGCAGGGCCACGACGAAGGGCATCAAGGCGCGCTCGAGCCACGGCACCTTGCCGAGCACGGCGCCGACCGCGACGCCGAACAGCAGCGCGAAGAAGAAGCCGACCACGGTCTCATAGAGCGTGATGCCGGCGTGCATGCCGGTGGTCTTGCCGGCGATCAGCTCGAGGAACGCGAGCCACACGCGGTCGGGCGGCGGCAGGATGAAGCGCGACACGCCGAGCAGCTCGACGTAGAGCTTCCAACCGACCAGGAAGGCGATGAAGATCAGCGGCGCGCTCAGCCAGGCGTAGCGCTGCAGGGTGCGCCGCATCGCCGCGTCAGCCGAGCACGATGTCGAAGCGCGCGCCGAGCGCGCCGGGCTCGCGCGTGTCGGCGGCTTCGAACGCGACCGTCACGGCTTGGCGGGCACGCGGATCGCGGATGTGGCTCAGCACCGGGTCGCGCTCGTTCAGCGGCTCGCCGGCGAGGTACATCTGGGTGACCAGGCGCTCGATCCCGGTTCCCGCGACGGCAACGTGGATGTGCGGTGTGCGCCCGGAATAGGCCACTGGCCGGATGGTGCGGAAGCGATAGGTGCCGGCGTCGTCCGTGACGGTGCGGCCGTAACCCTGGAAGTTGTCGTCGCTGCGCTGGGTCTGCCACGACGAGTCGACGTGGTGGTAGCGGCCGTGGATGTCGCACTGCCAGATCTCGACCCGCGCGCCGCGCACCGGTCGACCGTCGCGGTCGAGCACCTGCCCGGCGAGGTGGACGACCTGGCCCTCGGCCGGGCGCGGCCGGCCCGCCACCACGACGAGGTCGTTGTCGACGTCGTCGGGGAAGCGCGTCGGATAGAACGGTCCGGCGGTCTGGCGGGGCGTCGCGACCCGCGTATCGGCGGCATAGGCCGGCAGACGCGGCAGCGCGGCGCTGGCGATCAGCGCACCGGCGGCGCGCAGGAACGGACGGCGATCGAGCTGGTGTGCGGTCATAGCAGCTCCCTGGACGGCGGCTCCGATCACGTCGGGTCGGGCGCGCCGGATGTCAAGCGTTGGCGCAACGCCAGCACGATCTTCTGAAATTCCGACGTCGCCTGCAGCTCGATCGTGCGCGGGCGCGCGAACGGTACCGGGGTGATCTCGACGATCCGGCCAGGCCGCGCCGACAACAGCACGATGCGGTCGGCCAGGAACACGGCCTCGGGAATCGAGTGGGTGACCAGCACGACCGTGCAGCCGCTGGTCGCGTGGATGTGCTGCAGCTCGAGATTCATCTGATCGCGCGTCATGGCGTCGAGCGCCCCGAATGGCTCGTCCATCAAAAGGATCTTGGGATCGCAGCTGAGCGCGCGCGCGATCGCGGCGCGCTGGCGCATGCCGCCCGACAGCGCGCGCGGCCGCCGCCGCTCGAAGCCGGCGATGCCGACCATGCGGCACAGCGCGCCGGCGCGCGCCCGGCGCTCGGTCTTGGGCATGCCGCGCAGCCGGAGCGGTAGCGCGATGTTGTCCTCGACGGTCAGCCAGGGGAACAG
>JACQAI010000252.1 GCA_016195115.1 Pseudomonadota bacterium | reverse complement strand
GCGATCGCGGCGCTCGAGCGCCACCTCGTGGCCCGTCCGGCCGGGACCAATCGCGCAGTCGCCGCTTTCGTGATCGAGCATCTCAAGAGCCAGCGGGACAAGATCATTCCAGGCCAGCTCGAGGAGCTGTTCGCGTTCACCAACGATCTCGACGACGTCAACGGCCAGACCATTCGCGCGGCTTGTCCGGAGCTGGTCGCCGCGCTGGCCGCGATGGGTCATCCCTGGGGCGAGCAGCGGCGGTTCGGCGTTGCCGCGGCGCCAGTCTAGTCTGGCCGACATGGCAGGCAACCCGGGTGCGCCCGAGTGGGAATATGTCGGCACCAAATGGCCGACCGCCGCCGCCGGCGTGACCGGCTGGGACCATCCGTCGGTCGGCGCCGTGATGCTCAACGCGCTGCCCGAGTGGGTGCGCGTCATCGACAGCACCGAGCCGCTCGGCATGTTCCCGCTGGCGCCGAACGCGCGCAACGACTGGGGCGGCGCGCTCGGACACTACGCCGTCATGGCGCGCCGGCTGCTGCCCGAGGTCATGATGCGGATCACCGTCAAGGAACGCCCGGAGCTGTGCGGGATCGGCCAGAAGCTGCTGCCGTGGGTGATGTTCGAGACCAGCGACGAGGCCTGCTTCGCGCGCGGCTATGACCTGGTGGTTGCCGCCACCAGCCTGCAATACGCCGAGGACTGGCGCACGACGCTGGCCGGTCTCGCGGGCGCGGCGACGCGTTGGCTGTTCGTGACCCGGCTGTCGGTGGTGCGCCAGGCGCCCAGCTTCGTGGTCGTGCAGCGTCCGTACGCCTACGGCTATCAGACCGAATATCTGTCGTGGGTGCTCAACCGCGACGAGCTGCTGCAGCAGGTCGGCGCCGCCGGTTTGACGCTCGAGCGCGAGTTCATCGCCGGTTCGCCGACGGCCTATGCCGGCGGCCCCGAGGCGTCGGAAACCGCCGGCTTCCTGTTCAAGCGCACGGGTTGACGCGGGGCAGGTTGGTCAGCGCATCGGCGCCAGGGCGCGGATCAGCCGGCCGCTGCGGCGGTCGTAAATCGCGGCGCAGTCGATCGCGACCTTGATCGCCTCGACGGTCAGCCGCTTCTCGACCGGCTCGTCGAGCTTGGCCTCCTGGATGAACTCGCCAGTGGCGAAATAGGGCTCCTGCAGGCGGGCGACGAACAGCACCGCCATCGAGTCCTTGGCGGCGGCGGCCTCGTCGGCGGTCATCGGCGCCTGCACGCGCTGGAAGTTCGACGGCCAGCCCATCGACGAGCCGCCCGGCATGATCAGGCCGAGCTGGTCGCCGATGACGCGTTTGACCTCGCGCTCGACCCCCGGCGCCTGGCGAACCCCGTACGCGATCGTGGCCAGGTGACTGCCGAGTTCGCGCTCGGCGGTCGCGACGACGATGAAGTCGCCCATGCCGATGGCCGAGCCGCCGCGCAGCAGGCCGAGCTCCGAGCCGATCCACAGCTCCTTGGCGTCGGCGTCGTAGTTCATCCGGTAGGGCGCGATCGGCAGCGAGAACACCAAGTCGGTACGGCCGGTCTGCTCGATCGCCAGCGCTTCGACGCCCTCGAGCTTGGCGAGCACGCGTGCGCGATAGGCGGCATTGGTCTCGAAGGCGCCGCGCCGATAGTCGCCGCCGCGCAGCAGCCGGCGCACCGTGTCGAGATCGATCTCCTTGGTCGGGCCCTCGGCCGTGACGTCGGCGCACGCCGCGGCGTTGGGCCGCGCCGGTCCGGCGAACGGCGGTCCCGGGCTCGGCCGCGCCGGCGCGGGCGGCGCCAGCGCCGCAACCTCGCGCGGCGGCGCCGGGGCTTGCGCGGAAGGCGGCGGCGCCTCGGCGGGCGGTGGCGGCGTGGTCTGATCGCCCGATGGCTCGGCGGCGGGTGCAGGCGCGCTGGGTTTCGGCGCCTCGGCCTCCGCTTGCGTCGTCGAGTCGATCCCGAGCGCGCCGAACATGCGACGGAACAGTCCGAGCCCATCGGAGGGCTCGTCTGCCTCCACCGCCGGCGGCGCTGCGGGCGGCGCTGCCGCTGCCACCGGCGGACTTGGCGCGGGCGGCGGTGGTAAGGCCGGCTCGGGTGCGCGCCGTACCGGCGGCGGCTCGGCATCGCGGCGCGCCGGCAGCTGGCCCAGGACGACCATCCGCTTGCGCACGATGAACGGCGTCGTCGGTGCCGCGGTATCCTCGTCGTCGTCCGCCGCGGCGACCGGCGGAGCCGCGGGGCGCTGGCGCCGCCGTTGGCGCGGTGGCGGGCGCATCATCGACGCCGTCATCGGCGGCGCAGCCAGTGAGCGCCAGCGCGGCGGCCAGGGTGAGGGCGAACGGGAGCCTCATCGCGAATCGAATCGCCTGGTTGCGGCCATGGGCGGCAGTGCGGCGATTAAAGCGGAAGCGCACCGCCGCCGCCAAGCGCGACGGTGTCGCGCGGGGTTTCTAGGCGGCAGGGGCGACGCCCCGCGAGCCCAGCAAAAGCCCTGGCGCGAGGCCTCCCCATCGCGGTCGTCTTGTTGGCGCTCGCGGGGCTTGCGCCCCTGCCGCGCTAGGGCGCGGACTTCAGTCCAGCGAACAGCGGATGCTCGCGCAGCCGATCGACCACGGTGTTGCAGGTCGGCAGCTGCGCGATCGCGTCGGCGATCGGCTCGGCCGACTCGGTCAGCCGCTCGTCGCCCGACGGCAGCGGCGCCGATCGGTCCTCGATCCAGCGCTCGATGTCGGTCAGCACGAGCCCGCCCTCGCGGTCGCGGATCAGCATGTGGTAGCCGCGCGGATAGAGCGCGAAGCGCCACGCGCCGGGCGGCCGCGGCGGCAGCCGCGCCAGCATCAGGCAGGTCGGAATCGGCGTGACGATCTCGTCGCGCTGGCCGGCCAGGATCAAGGTGGGCGCGGTCAGCTTGGATGCGGCCTCGCTCGCCGCGTCCATCAGGTCGACCAGGCCGCGCAGGGTGTCGATGCGGGTCGCCTTGATGATCAGCGGGTCGTGCGCCAGCTGGCGCAGCATCGTGATGTTGTCCGATGGCACGATGCGCAGGCCCTGCCCCGTCACCGTGAACCACGGCACGGTGTTGTCCAGCACGCTCAGCACCAGGCGCTGGAGCCCCGTCAGGGTATCGCGGCCGCGCACCGCCGGCGCCAACAAGATGAGGCCGGCGACCGCGGGCGGGTCGGGCTCGGTCAGCGCAACCATGCCGAGCGCGCCCCCCATGCTGTCGCCCATGATGAACACGGGCAGGCCCGGATGCCGGCGCTGCACCAGCGCGATGACCAGGCGCAGGTCGTCGACCAGGCGGCGCTGGCCGACCCAGCGGCCGCGGTCGGGCGCGTCGCCGAAGCCGCGCTGATCGTAGGCATAGAGCGCGATGCCGCGCGCGATGAAGAACAGCCCGCCTTCTCGACGGCGCGCCCGGCGGGCGCTGCGGCGGCGCGGCGGCGCAGCCGAGCAGCAGCATGCCGGCGAGCAGCGCGCCCGCCCAGCGTGTCACGGCGCGTCCACGGCGCGGACGCGGGGGATGCGAACTGTCGGGCACGTTGATCCTGGGGTCGATGAGGATCCGAACCGGAGCGTCGGCGCGGGTTGATCGAGGCGCGGCATTCGCTATCATCCGCTCGGCCCGGGGGTCAATGCGCCAGCGGGCCGCGCAGCCGGGGACCGCTTATGGCCGAGCTCAAGGAACCGACCGAGATCATCACCGTCGCCGACCCGGTGGTCGCCTGCGACGGCGGTGGCGGCGCGCTCGGCCACCCGCGGGTCTACCTCAACATCACGACCAGCGGCGTGATCGACTGCCCCTATTGCGGCCGCCGCTATCTGTTGCAAGCAGGCGCCGCGCGCGCCGGTCACTGACACGGCCGGCCGCGCGCGATCGGTCCGTCCGGCCCTAGTGTCGGGCGCGGGAGAGCTCATGGATCAAGTCGACACCGCAGCCGACAGCCCCGCTCGCCCGCCCTCGGCGGCCGGCGCCGGCTCGCGCCACCTCTATCTGGTCGACGGTTCGGGCTACATCTTCCGCGCCTTCCACGCGCTGCCGCCGATGACGCGCGGCGACGGCACGCCGGTCAATGCCGTGTTCGGCTTCACCACCATGCTCATCAAGCTGCTCGAGGACACCAAGGCCGGCCGCTTGGCGGTGATCTTCGACGCCAGCGAGCACACCTTCCGCAACGAGCTCTACGCCGAATACAAGGCCCACCGGCCCGAGACGCCGCCCGAGCTGGCGCCGCAGTTCCCGTTGATCCGCGAGGCGGTGCGCGCCTTCAACGTGCCGTGCATCGAGCTCAAGGGCTTTGAGGCCGACGACCTGATCGCGTCCTACGCCAAGGCCGCGGTCGCGGCGGGCGACGACGTCACCATCGTGTCGTCCGACAAGGACCTGATGCAGCTCGTCACCGACCGCATCGCCATGCTCGATCCGATCAAGAACCGCCGCATCGGCGCCGCCGAGGTCATGGAGCGCTTCGGCGTCGGGCCCGACAAGGTGATCCAGGTCCAGGCGCTGTGCGGCGATCCGACCGACAACGTGCCGGGCGTGCGCGGCATCGGCGTCAAGACCGCGGCCGAGCTGATCAACCAGTACGGCGACCTCGACGGGCTCTACGCCCACGTCGACGAGATCAAGCAGCCGAAGCGCCGCGAGACCCTCAAGGAGAACGAAAAGAACGCGCGCATCAGCCTCACGTTGGTCACGCTCAAGGACGACCTCGCGCTGCCGATGCCGATCGACGCCCTGGTCAAGCGCGCGCCCGACACCGAGACCCTGCGCGCCTTCTTCCAGGCCCAGGAATTTCGCAAGCTGATCGAACGCCTCGACGGCGGCCTGATCGTGCGCGGCGCCGCGGCCGGTACGCCGCCGCCGCCGCCCGCCGTCGTCGAGCCGGCGCCGGTGCGCTACATGCTGGTGCAGGACACGACCGCGCTCGACGGTTGGATCGCGCGCGCCCGCGAGCAGGGGTACGTCGGGCTGGCGGTCACCACCGGCGGCACGCGCATCGAGCCGGCGCTGGTCGGTGTCGCGCTCGCGCTCGGCGACGGCGACGCCTGCTACGTGCCGCTCGGTCACGTCGTGCCGGGTGCCAGCGGCCTCGACCTCGCGGCCGCCACGCCGCTCAAGCAGCTGGCGCCGGCGGCCGCGCTCGAGCAGCTGGCGCCGCTCTTCGCCGACCCCGGCGTGCTTAAGATTGGACATGACGTCAAACGGGCCTTGCGCGGGCTCGGCGACGTCGCGGTGACGCCGTTCGACGACGCCATGCTGCTGTCCTACGCGCTCGAAGGCGGCCTGCACGGCCACGATCTCGACGAGCTCGCCCAGCTGCACTTCGGCCACGCCATGGCCGAGCTCAAAGGCCTGGTCGGCAGCGGCAAGAGCCAGATCGGCTTCGCCGAGGTGGCGCCCGAGGCCGCGCTCGGTTACGCCGCCGAGATCGCCGACATCGCGCTCCGGCTGCACAAGCGCCTGAAACCGCTGCTGGTCGGGGCGCGCGTGACGGCGCTCTACGAGACCATCGAGCGGCCGCTGGTGCCGATCATCGCCGACATGGAGCGCCGCGGCGTCAAGGTCGACCGCACCGCCTTGAAGCGCCTGTCGGGCGAGTTCGCCACGCGCATCGCCGGCCTCGAGACCGAGATCTTCAAGCTCGCCGGGCGCAGCTTCAACATCGGCTCGCCCAAGCAGCTCGGCGTCGTGCTCTTCGAGGAGCAAAAACTCCCGGGCGGCCGGCGCTCCAAGAACGGCGACTGGTCGACCCACTCCGACATCCTCGATCCGCTGGCCGAGGCGCACGACCTGCCGGCACGCGTTCTCGACTGGCGCCAGACCTCGAAGCTGAAGTCGACCTACGCCGACGCGCTGGTCGAGGAGATCGATCGTGGCGGGCGCGTCCACACCAGCTACGCGCTGGCGGTGGCGTCGACCGGGCGGCTGTCGTCGAACGACCCCAACCTGCAGAACATCCCGGTGCGCACCGAGGAAGGCCGATTGATCCGCTCGGCGTTTGTCGCCGACAAGGGCGCCAAGCTGCTGTCGGTCGACTACAGCCAGATCGAGCTCAGGCTGCTCGCCGAGATCGCCGATATCGCGCTTCTGAAAGACGCTTTTCGCCAGGGCGTCGACATCCACGCGCTGACCGCGAGCCAGGTCTTCAACGTGCCGCTCGAGACGCTCGACAAGGAGACCCGGCGCAAGGCCAAGGCGATCAATTTCGGCATCATCTACGGCATCAGCGCGTTCGGGCTGTCGAAGTACCTCGGCTGCGCGCCGGGCGAGGCGCAGGACTACATCCGCGCCTATTTTGAGCGCTATCCCGGCGTGCGCGTCTACATGGACGCGTGCCGCACGTTCGCGCGCACCCACGGCTTCGTCAAAACCCTGTTCGGGCGCAAGTGCCACGTCCCGGGCATCAACGAGAAGAACCCGGCCAAGCGCGCCTTCGCCGAGCGCCAGGCGATCAACGCGCCGATCCAGGGCTCGGCCGCCGACGTCATCAAGCGCGCCATGATCCGCGTGCCTGACGCGCTCGCCGCCGCCAAGCTCGATGCCAAGATGCTGCTGCAGGTCCACGACGAGCTCCTGTTCGAGGTCCCCGACAAGCAGGTCGACGACACCGCCGCCGCGGTGCGCAAAGTCATGGAAAGCGCGGTCGCGCTGTCGGTGCCGCTGGTCGCCGAGGCCGGCTCGGGCGCGACCTGGGCCGAGGCGCATTGACGGCCGCAAATGTGGGGTTCAAGTTGCGCGTCCCGTCTTTTCGAGGGCTCTTCATGGCCAAGCGCAAGTCGAAGAAAGCCGATAAATCCAGCGTTAAACCGGTTAAATCGGCGACCGAGGCGGCGCCCGACAGCGACCTGGAGAACCGGCTCTATCTCGAGCTCGAGAGCGGCCGCGTCGTCATCCATCTGCGGCCCGACCTGGCGCCCAATCACGTCGCGCGCATCAAGGAGCTGGCGCGTCAGAAATTTTACGACGGCATCGTGTTCCACCGCGTCATCGAGGGCTTCATGGCCCAGACCGGCGATCCGACCGGCACCGGCACCGGCGGCTCGGGCCAGAAGCTGAAGGCCGAGTTCAATTCGGGACGCCATGTGCGCGGCGCGTGCTCGATGGCGCGTGCCCAGGATCCCAACAGCGCCGACAGCCAGTTCTTCATCGTCTTCGAGGCGGCGCCGCACCTCGATGGTCAGTACACCATGTGGGGCGAGGTGATCGTCGGCATGGAGCACGTCGACAAGATCAAGCGGGGCGCGTCGGGCAGCGGCACCGTCGCGGATCCGGACAAGATCAAATCGATGGCGGTCGCGGCCGACGTCAAGGGAGCGCAGAAATGAGCGTGTGGGCTCGCGTTGCTTCGGTCGCCGCCGTCCTCGTCGCGCTGGCGCTGCCGGCGGCGGCGCAGCAGAACAAGGAGAACACGCTGATCATGCAGACCAGCGTCGGCGGTCCGGTGGTGATCGAGATGCGCCCCGACCTGGCGCCCAAGCACGTCGCGCAGATCAAGGCGCTGGTCCGCAAGAAGTACTACGATGGCGTCGTGTTCCATCGCGTCATGGAGGGGTTCATGGCGCAGACCGGCGATCCGACGGGAACCGGCAGTGGGCCGGGATCGGGCAACAAGCTGAAGGCCGAGTTCAACCGCGAGCCGCACGTGCGCGGCACCGTGTCGATGGCGCGGGTCGGCGGCGACAACGATAGCGCCGACAGCCAGTTCTTCATCTGCTTCGCGCCGGCCAACTTCCTCGATGGCCAGTACACGGTGTGGGGCAAGGTCGTCTCGGGCATGGAGTTCGTCGACAAGATCAAGAAGGGCGCGCCGCGCAGCGGCACGGTCACCAACCCCGACAAGATCGTCAGCCTGCGCGTTGCCGCCGACGCAAATTAGGACTTAGACAAGGCTGCGCGCGCTTCTTTGACCAGGCGCACGAGCTCGGCGCGCGCGCCTTCGGGATCGCTGATCGGCTGCGCGAAGGCCACGCGCGCGACCTCGCCGGCGCGCCGCAGGTCGCAGCCCTCGGCGTCGATCCCAGTCATGCGCCAGCCGGTCCCGGTTCGGCCGAGCAGCCCGTGCGCGTAGGCGTCGAGCGCGTCGGCGTGATCCTGGTTCATGTGCGCGACGATGTCGGGCTCGGCGACGACGAGGGCCGCCGGCGGCGCCGACGGCGCCACGTCCGCCGCGCTCAGCCAATGAATCCGCCCGAAGCCGGCGACCAGGTGGGCGGCCTCGAGGGTCACGCGGTAGAGGTGGAAATCGCCGAACCCGGCGTAAGCCTCGGCCGACGGGTGGCGCGCGAGGAAGCGCGCGCGGGCGCCCGGCGCGTTGTCCCGGGCGCAGGTTCCCAGCACGCTCAGACGCGCCGCGGTCAGGGGATCGGCGACCCCGGCAGTGCCGTCGAACAGCAGCGACACCCGCGGCTCCTGGGCGATGTTGCGGGTATGATCGGCGAGGTCGGAGATCAGCAGCAGGGGGCTGAGATCGTGGTCGGTCGCGACCAGCACCAACGAGCCGTAGGGCCAGCCGGCGAGCCCGGGGCGCGCCAAGCTGCTCGCCAGCACCGCCCGGTCGGCCGCCCGGATCAGGCCGCGCGCGATCGCCCCTGGAGTGTCCGTCATCGCCGGCGCCTTTCGCTAAAAATTGCCGCAATCGCGCAACATACTGCCACGACGTCTCGAAACCGTCCCGCCGCCACCCGATATCTAGCCGTCACCTCCGCTGGACAAGCCCCATGAGCCCCGCCCCCCGCCTGCTGTCCCGCCTCGCGCTCGCCCTGGTCGGCGTCCTGGCCGCTACGGCGCCCGCCCTGGCCGAGGACTACCGGGTCGGCGACGTCCGTATCGAGCGCCCCTGGGCGCGCGCCACCGCCGGCAATTCGCGCGTTGGGGCGGCCTACTTCACGCTCGAGGCGGTCGGCGCCACGCCCGATCGCCTGGTCAAGGTCGAGACCCCGGTCGCCGCCGTCGGCGAGCTCCACGCCCATATGATGCACGACAACGTCATGCAGATGCGCCCGGTCGGCGCCGTCGAGGTCCAGCCCGGCGCGCCGACGGTGCTGCAGCCGGGCGGGCTGCACGTCATGCTGTTCGACCTCAAGGACGCCCTGAAGGCCGGCGAGCGCTTTCCCTTGACCTTGCAGTTCGAGCGCGCCGGGCGCATCGAGATCATGGTGCCGGTCGAGCGCGCCGGCGCGCGCGGGCCGGGCGAGGGCGGCGGCAGTCCGATGCATCACAAGCCGCCCGGCTCCTGAGGAGATAACCCATGGCTGGACCGACCATCGCGCTGGTCGACGACGACCGCCACATCCTGACCTCGGTCGCCATGGCGCTCGAGGCCGAAGGCTTCACGGTGCGGACCTACGAGGACGGCGAAACCGCGCTCAAGGCGCTGCAGGCCAAGCCGGTCGACGTCGCCGTGCTCGACATCAAGATGCCGCGGCTCGATGGTCTCGAGCTGCTGAGCCGGCTGCGCAAGACCACGTTGCTGCCGGTCATCTTCCTGACCTCGAAGGATGAGGAGGACGACGAGCTCCAGGGCCTGGCGCTCGGCGCCGACGACTACATCCGCAAGCCGTTCAGCCAGGCGCTGTTGATCGCGCGCATCCGCGCGTTGCTGCGTCGGCGCGAGGCCGGCCAGGGCGACGACGGCGACGGCCTGATGGTGCGCGGCCGCTTGGTGCTCGACCAGCACCGCCACGGCTGCCGCTGGGACGGTCGCGACATCGATCTGACGGTGACCGAGTTCGAGATCCTGAAGGCGCTGGCACAGCGTCCGGGGCACGTCAAAAGCCGCGACCAGCTGCTCGACGCCGCCTACGGCGACGGCGGCTATGTCGACGACCGCACCATCGACAGCCACATCAAGCGCCTGCGCAAGAAGTTCAAGGCGCTCGACCCCGAGTTCGGCGACATCGAAACCCTGTACGGCGTGGGGTACAAGTTCTCCGGCGCATAACCCACGCTGGAACGCATGGACCAGGCGGTCGAGGAAAAGCCCAAGGTCGAGCCACCCGTCGAGCCCGGGCGTCCCGTGGCGGCGCCGCGCCTGCGCCTGGAGACGCCGGCGCCGCGCCGGAGCGCGCTCCGGCGCCGGCGGCGCGGCCTGTCGCCGCTCACCGTGCGGGTTCTCGCGGTCAATGCGCTGGCGCTCGTCATCCTTGCCGCCGGGCTGCTCTATCTCGACCGCTACCAGCAGAGCCTGACCGAGGGCGAGTTCGACGCGCTCGAGGTGCAGGCGCGGCTGATCGCCGGCGCGCTCGGCGAGGGCGCTACCGAGCTCACCGACGCCGGGGCGCCGGGACTCGACTATCCGGTCGCCCAGGCGCTGGTGCGGCGGCTCGCCGAGCCGACCAGCGGGCGCGTCCGGTTGTTCGACGCCAACGGCAACCTGGTCGTCGATTCGCAGCTGCTCGGCCGCCAAGGCGGCCTCGTGCAGGTGACGCCGCTGCCCGAGATCGAGCCAACCAACCCGGCCAGCCGGGTGGCGATCGCGCTCTACGAATGGGTGTTCAACTGGTGGCCGCGCCGCGACGACCTGCCGGCGTTCCCGGGCGGCCTCGTGACCACGGCCGACGCGCTGCCCGAGGCCGAGTATGCGCTTGGCGGCGAGGTCGCGATCGCGGCCTACGCC
>JACQAI010000251.1 GCA_016195115.1 Pseudomonadota bacterium | reverse complement strand
CGGCCAGCCGTAGTTGCCGTTGGGCTCGATGACGTTGATCTCGTCCCAGGCGCTGAGCCCGAACTCGCCCGACGGGCCGTGCTCGGACTCGAGCAGCTTGCCGGTCTGCGGATCCCACGCCAGGCCCTGGCCGTTGCGGTGGCCGAACGAATAGACCGGCGAGTTGAGCACCGGGTTGTCGGGCGGCACGGTGCCGTCGTCGGCCAGGCGCAGGATCTTGCCCGCGAGGCTGTTCTTGTCCTGGGCGAGCGCGCCGCGGAAGGTGTCGCCGGTGGTGACATAGAGCCGGCGATCGGGCCCGAAGGCGATGCGCCCGCCGTTGTGGTTGCCGGCGGCCGGGATGCCGCCGATGATGACGCGATCGAGCTCGATCTGATTGCGTTCGTAACGGAACCGCACGACGCGGTTCTCGCGCCGGCCGCGCTCCTCGACCGTCTCCATGGCGTAGAGGAACGGCACGCTGGGATAGCGCGGATGCAACGCCAGCCCCATCAACCCGCCTTCGCCGCCCTGCACGACCTTGCGCACGGTCAACGGATTGGCCAGCAGCCGATTGTCCTCGATGACGCGGATCGCACCGCGGCGCTCGCTGACCAGCGCCCGGCCGCCGGGCAGGAACACCAGCGACCACGGCGTATCGAGGCGCGCGATCCAGGTCGAGACCTTGAAGCCGGGCACGGCCGGCGCGTAGCGGTCTTCGAACGGCTGCGGACGCTGGCCGATCGTCACGCCCGGATCGGCCGCGCACGCCGGCTCGATCAGGGTGATCGCCAGCGCCAGCCCGAGATAGGCGTAGTGGGTCCAGCCGTGCCGTGCCATCGAGCGCCCCTCGTTCCCGAACGCCGAACTTTCGGCGCGCGCCCCGTCGCGGTCAACGGCACAAGCGGGTGAGCTCGCGGTCCAAACTGTCGGCGAAGCGCTTGCGATCGCGGGCGCCGAACGGCGCCGGGCCACCCGTGACCACGCCGGCGCCGCGCAGATCATCCATGAAGTTGCGCACCGACAGGCGCTCGCCGACGCTGGCCGCCGTGTGCACCGCGCCGCGCGGGTCGATGGCGACCACGCCCTTGCCGACCAACTCGGCGGCCAGCGGCACATCCTGCGTGACCGCCAGATCGCCCGACGCCGCTGCCGCGACGATGTGGCGGTCGGCGGCGTCGGGGCCGCGCTCGACCGGCACGCACGACAGGAATTCGGACGCCGGCAGCCGGGTGACCGTGTCGGCGACGAACACGGCGTGGATCCGGCGCTTCAGCGCCGCCCGGATCACGATCTCGCGGATCGCCGCCGGCAGCGCATCGGCATCGACCCAGATCTTCATGTGCCGTGCTTACGCCGGCACCCCGGCCCGATCAAGCGGCTCGCCGATCGGCCGTCACCGCCGCCAGAACGGCTTGGCCATCTCGGCCGCGAGCTCGGCGCGGCTCACGCCGATGTCGGCGAGGTCGCGCTCGGTCAACCCGGCCGCTTCGCGGCGCTGGCGGGCATGGATCTGGCGGGCGCGGACGAGCCCGATCAGGCGCCCGACGAGGCCGCCGATCGTGCCGCCGGCACGCGGCACGACGCGACGGGTGTCGGTCTGGAGCGACATGGGAGAGTCCTCTCGCGGCAACGATTGGACCCACACCTAGGCGGCCGGCGGCCGCGGCGCATTCCGCTTCTTGCCACCGGATTCTTGCGCGCGACCGAGGTTCAGAGCGCCTTGCGCAAGGTCAGATTGAAGCGGCAGCGCCCGGTCAAGGGATGCTCGCCGTCGGCCAGCGGGTCGATGCCGTGGAAGACCAGTCGCGACGGTCCGCCCCACACCGCGATATCGCCGCTTTCCAGGCGGATGCGGCGCGGGCGCGCGGCGCGCCTGAGACCGCCGAACAGGAAGGTCGCCGGCAAGCCGAGCGATACCGACACGATCGGCGCGGCGAAATCGCGCTCGTTGCGGTCCTGGTGCAGGGTCAAACGCGTGCCCGGCTCGTACCGGTTGATCAGACAGGCATCGGCGGCGAACGCCGCGAACCCGGCCGCGGCGGCGGCGCGCGTCGCCAGACGATCGAACACCGCCGGCAGCGGCGGCCAGGCCTGCGCGCTCAGCGGGTCGGTCGCCGCGTAACGATAGCCGCGCCGGTCGGTGATCCAGCCGGCGCGTCCGCAGTTGGTCATCGCCACCGACATCGTGAAGCCGCCGGGGGTGATCATGTGGCGCAGCGGCGCGCGCGCGACGACGTCAGCGATCGCCGCCAGCAAGTCCGCCGCCTCGGGCACGCCAAAGCCGCGCAGCACGCACGCGCCGTCGGCCAGCGGCTCGACGCCGCCGGGGTCGCGCGGCGCCGCGAGCAAGTCAGCGATCGCGCCGCCGCGACGGCGCGTCATCGCGCGTGCCCGATCACGCGGTCGAGCAGGCCGGCCCAGAAATAATCGCCGGTGAAATAGCGCTGGGCCCAGCCCTGCCCGGCCGCGGCGAGCTGCGCGCGCAGCCGCTGCTTGAGCGCTGCGACGTCGAGGTCGCGCACGCCGACGAGGAATGCTGGATCGCCACCCGCATCGCCGGACGCCGCTGGGCTCGTCGGCGCCGCATCGATCGATTGCGCGTAGGTCTCGGCGATCGCCGCGTCGCAGGTGACGAGCAGGCGCAGCAGCCGCGCCGCGCGCGCGCCGTCGCCGGCGCGGCAGAGATCGCGCGCCCGCAGCCGCAACATCGACGCGATGGCGCGCTCGCGTTCCGAGCCGGAGCCCGCGTCGGCCTCCAGCGCAAGCCCGGCGAGCGCGTCGGCGGCGGCCAGCTCGATCTCGCAATGGCCGATGGTCAGGCGATAGCCGCGCGCGGCCGACTGGGCCGGATCCATCGCCAGCGCGTTGCGATAGAAGGCAAGCGCCAACACCCAGTCGCCCTGCTGGTAGGCGCGGTCGGCGAGGCCGAGGACCAGATCAACCGCCATGCCTGCCAATAAGTGGCGGGCCGGCCGACTTGGCAAGCCGCTCGGCGGCGATGGACTATGGGGCGACCCCGGTGCCAGGGAGGCAGGCCATGGCCAGCACACGCAGCTTCGGATTGGACGTCGGCACCTACGGCCGGCTGGCGACGCCCGAGGCGGTGCTCGATGTCGCCCGGCTGGCCGAGGAGCTCGATTTCGACTCGATCTGGCTGCCCGACCATGTCGCATTCCCGGTCGCGCTCCGCTCGGTTTATCCGTACAGCGCCACCGGCGCGTTTCCGGCCGACCTGTCGGAGCCCCTGCTGGAGCCGATCGCCACCCTGGGCGTGCTGGCGGGCGCCACCAAGCGCGTCAAGCTCGGCACCGCGGTGCTCGTGATGCCCTACCGCAACCCGGTGCTGCTCGCGCGCATGCTGGTGACGCTCGACCAGTTCTCCGGCGGCCGCATCGTGCTCGGCGCCGGCGTCGGCTGGCTGGCCGAAGAGTTCGAGTTGCTGGGCGCGCCGGCGTTCGCGCAACGCGGCCGCGTCACCGACGAATATCTCGAGATCGTCAAGGCGATCTGCGCCGGCGGCACGGTCGCCTACCACGGTCAGACCTACCGGTTCGACGCGATCCACGCGGTGCCGGGGTCGCTGCAGCGCCCGCATCCGCCGCTGCTGATCGGCGGCCTGGCCGACCCCGCGCTCCGCCGCGTCGCCCGGCTGGCCGACGGCTGGCTGGCGGTAACCATCGGCCCGACGCAGCTGCCCGAGCGGCTGGCCGCGCTGCGCCGCTTCTGCACCGAGCACGGGCGGCGCTACGACGATCTGACGCTCGTCCATAAGCTGTTCCTGAGCATCGGTGAGCCCAAGCCCAGCGGCTTCGGCGAGCGCGCGCCGGGCACCGGCTCGATCCCCGAGATCATCGATGACCTGAAGACGCTGTTCGATCTCGGCTTCCAGACCGTGATCGTCCGCTACCACGGCACCACGGTGGCCGAGCAACGCGCCGCGATCGAGCGCTTCGCATCCGACATCATCCCGAAAGTCTGAGGAGAGCCGCCATGCGTTACCAGCTGTACTACTGGCCGGGAATCCAGGGGCGCGGCGAGTTCGTGCGCTTGGCGCTCGAGGCCGCCGGCGCCGCCTACGTCGATGTGGCGCGGCGCGCCGGCGGCATCGATGCGATGCTGCGGCTACGCGACAGTCCGTCGATCGCGCACGTGCCGTTCGCGCCGCCGTTCCTGCGCGCCGGCAAGCAGCTGATCGGCCAGACCGCCAACATCCTGTTGTTCCTCGGCCCGCGTCTCGGCCTGGCGCCGGCGAGCGAGGCCGGCCGGCTGTGGACGCACCAGCTGCAGCTGACCATCGCCGATCTGGTCGACGAAGCGCACGACACCCACCACCCGATCGCCAGCAGCCTCTACTACGAGGACCAGCGCCCGGAAGCCAAGCGGCGCACCGCCGACTTCCTACAGCACCGGGTGCCCAAGTATCTCGGCTATTTCGAGGACGTCCTGGGGCGCAACCGCGCCAGCGACCACTATATGGTCGGGGCGCGGCTGAGCTATGTCGACTTGTCGCTGTTTCAGGTCGTCGAAGGCCTGCGCTATGCCTTCCCGCGCGCCGCCGAGCGCGTCGAGCGCCGCCACCCGCGCGTCGTGGCGCTGCACGACCGGGTGCAGGCACGGCCCCGTCTCGCCGCCTACCTGGCCTCCAAGCGCCGCATCCCGTTCAACGAGATGGGCATCTTCCGCCGCTACCCGGAGCTCGACCGCTGAGCCGGCGGGCGCGCCGGACGGCCCGGCGCCCCAGCCCCGGCGGCGGGCGTCGGGAGGCATGAAATTCTCGTCGATTTTAGCCAATCGCAGACAAACGTTGCGCGAATCCGCGCCACCAAACATAAAGCTGTCCCGTGCTCTCCTCCGGGCCGGCACGACAACAAGGGCACGGGCGCGCGGCCCGAAGTCCAGCGAGGTTGACGTCAATGCTGCTGTGGATTGAGGTCGTCGCCATCATCGCCGCCGGCGTGATCGCAGTCGGCTCGAATCTCCCGACCCGCATCTCCTATAGACGGGTCTGGATCGCGATCTGTGCGGCCTTCGTGATCTACGGCGCCGTGATGCCGGATCTGGCCATCGTCCGGATCCACGGCGTCCTGCTCCTGATCCTGCTCGTGCGCGAGTGGATCCTGCTGTCGGTGCTCAAGGAGGCGCGCACCGAGACGCTCGCCAACGCCTCGATGGCGTTCAAGGAGCAACGCGCCGCGCCCCACAAGCTGATCGCGCCGGAGTGGCTGACGCCGCTGATGGTCCGCGCCTACCCCAAGGCCGGGCAATATCTGTTCAAGGCCGGCGACCTGTCGGACGAGATGTTCCTGATCACCAAGGGCTCGGTGCGCATCCCCGAGCTCAGCCTCACGCTCGGCGCCGGCGAGATGCTCGGCGAGATCGGCATCTTCTCGCCCGAGCGCAAGCGCACCGCGACGGCGCTGTGCGAGAGCGACGCGGAAGTATTGCGCATCTCGGCCCGGCGCGTGTTCGAGCTGTTCTGCCAGAACCCCAAGTTCGCGTTCCTGCTGATGCAGCTGATCATCGGCCGCATGAACCAACGCGTCGCGCTGCACGTCGAGGAGCGACAGGTGATCGAGGAGAAAGCCGACGTCGACAAGCAGCGCACGCGCCTGGAGCTGGCGGACAATTTCGAGGCCAGCGTGCGGCGCGTCTTCGAGGGCGTGGTCGGCTCGGTCAAGGAGATGGAGTTCTGCGCCACCACGATGGGCACCGCGAGCGCCGAAGCGACGCGGCGCAGCGGCCTGGCGACCGACGCGTTGAGCCAGGCCCAGGACAGCACCGAGGCGATGGCCGACGCCGCCCAGGGATTGCTGCGCGCGCTCGCCGGCATCGGCCAGCGCGTCCAGCAATCCTCCGAGATCGCCGGACGGGCGGTCAGCCAGGCGACGCGCACCAACGAAACGGTCGGCGTGCTGACCGAGGCCGCCAGCCGCATCGGCACCGTGGTCAAGCTGATCACCGACATCGCCAACCAGACCAATCTGCTGGCGCTCAACGCCACCATCGAGGCGGCACGCGCCGGCGAGGCCGGCAAGGGTTTCGCGGTGGTCGCGACCGAGGTCAAGAACCTGGCTGCGCAGACCGCCAAGGCGACCGAGGACATCGTCATTCAGGTCCGCGGCATCCAGGACGCGACCCGTCAGATCGCCGACGACATCGGCGGCATCGGCCAGACCATCGGCAAGATGAACGACATCACCGCGACGGTCGCCACGGAGATCGACGATCAGAGCGATTCGAGCACCCGCATCGCCGAAAGCGTCGCGCATGCCGGCGTCGGCACGAAAGAGGTCTCCAAGCAGATCGACGAGATCATGTCGGCGGTCGGCGAGGCCAATCAGGTCGCCGCCCAGGTGCTGATCACTGCCCGCGACCTGGTACGCGACGCCGACCTGCTGCGCGAAGAGGTCGGCAAGTTCTCGAGCCACGTGCGCGAAGCCTAGAGCGGCAGGGGCGTAAGCCCCGCGAGCGACCAAAAGAAGCAAGCGCGGCGGATGCCGAGGCCGCTCTAGGGTTTTGTGGCGCTCGCGGGAGCTGCCGCTCCCTGCCGCGCTAGCGGCGGCGGCTTCGCCCTGACCGCGTTGGGTTTTGTGACGGGCTTCGCCCCTGCGGCGCTAACGCCGCCGACACGTCTCGCGTGCCTGTTGCTCGATCTGAGCGCGCTTGTCGGACGGCAACCTGACGCGCGGCTCCAAGGGCACGAAGGTCCGGTAGTGGTCGCAGCTATAGAACGCGCGCCCGCTCGCGGTGCCGACGATGATGCGCTGCGGGCCGGGTGACCGGCCGCGCAGATAGGTCGGCAGCACGACGTACTCGGCATAGACGGCATCATCGAACTGCGATCGGTCGAGCCCGCGGGCGCAGAACGCCGTGCCGTCGTCGCGTCCAACCGGGGATGGCTCACCGGCCGCGATGCGGCGCAAGGTCGGTCCGAGATCGACGTCGCCGCGGTGGACCATGCGACCGCTGTTGGCATCGACGACCTCGACGCCGCGGACGATCGCGTCGCCGCCGGCGACGCCGCAACCCGCCGCCAGCGCCGAAGCGCGGGGCAGAACGACAAGCGCCGCGAGCACGTGGAAGAGCAAGCCGACGAGGCGCATACGCTCCCGGTCCTCCGCGTCAGCCAGCCGACGGAAACTTGGCCAGTCCGATCAGGTCGGCGTCGCCCTCGGCGAACCGCGCGTAGCGGCGCAACACGACCTCGGGCGCAAACCCGACGGCGGCGGCGAAGCCGAGGCCGCTCGGGTTGGCGGCATGCACCGCGGTCGACAGCCGGTGGGCTTCGCGGGCGCGCGCCCAGTCCTCGCCGATCTCGAACAGCCGGCGGCCGATGCCCAACCCCCGGTACGACGCCAGCACGTTGATGATGACGGCCAGGTCATGGCGGAGGCGGACACCGGGCTTGGCCGACACGCTGAGCAGGCCGGCAACCCGCTCGGCACCGTCGACGTCGACCACCGCGGCGACCAGGAAATTCGCGGCGTTGCCCAGCACCGCCGTCAGCTCGTCGCGGAAGCGTTCCGGCGGCGCCACTTCGTCGGGCAGCTTGAGGAGCCGCGGTGGCGCCGACAGGAGCTCGACCTCCCACACCCGCAAGGCGGCGGCGTCGCCGGGCGCAACCGGCCGAAAGCGGATCGTCAGGCTGTCGGCGCGCGGCCGGCGCGTGGCGTGCACGGGCGCCATCGGCGGCGGCGCATCGTCGAGCAGCCGCGCCATCGCGACGTACGAGTGCCAGCCGGCGGGGCCGGACGCGGCCTCGCGCATGCAACCTTCCTCGCCATAGCCGTGCTTGCGATAAAGGGCGCGGGCCGCTGCATTGTCCTGGTCGACCGTGAGGTCGATGCGGTGAACGTCGCGCGCGCGGGCCCAGGCCTCGAGCGCGGTCAGCAGGCGGCCGGCGATGCCGTGGCGGCGCTGCACGGCGCGCACGCCGATATGTGGGATCGACAGCACGCCGCGGGTGCTACGGTACTGGCCGACCAGGGCGCCGGCGTAGCCGACCACGTCGTCGCCCGCGGTGGCGATCAGATAGACGCCGTCATCCGACTGTTGCAGCTCGGCCAGCATCGCCGCCGGCCGGTCGGTCCAGGCGAGGCGTTCGCCCGGCGTGCCGAGATAGTCGGTCTCGCGGTCGATCGCCGCGATCGCGCGCACCAGACCGGGCCCGTCTGCGGGCTGCGCGACGCGAACCTCGATCGCGGGGGTATCGGCGGCGGCCATGCCTCGAGGTTGTAGCCGCGCCGGCGCGGCGGCGCGACGGCTTTCGTGACGGCCCCGGGCGGCCCGACGCCGCGCGCTCAGCGCCGGCCGCCGAGCAGCTTGTAGCGACGCCACCAGGCGGCGCGGGCCGCCGCCTCGTCGAGCAGCTCGATCGGCCTGCTCCACAACGCGCCGCGATAGCCGAGGCCGACGTCGCGGCGCGCCGCGGGCTCGGGCCAGCGCATCAGCTGCACCGCCTCCGAAACCGCGGCGATACGGTCGGCGCGCTTGATGGCGTCGCGCTCGCGTACCGGGAGCTCGGCCGGCAGCCCCATCGCCAGCCGCAGCGCCCGATCGAGCCGCCCCTTGAGCTCGCGCAGGCCGGCCTCGGCGAACAGCCGGCCGTACGGCGTGCAGATGTCGCCCAGGCCGGCGCCCTCGTGCAGATCGTGCGCGAGCGCCCAGCGCCGCGCCTCGAGCGGCGCGGCCGGCCACACCATCTCGCTGAAGATGCGCTCGGTCAGCAGCATGTGGCAGAGATCGTTGTACGCAAGCTCGCCCTTGGTCTGGCCGCCCCAGCGCGGCACGCGGCTGGCGCCGTACACCCAGTCCTCGAGCTCGATGTCGAGTGCCGCCGGATCGTAGAGATTGACCAGGCGATCCGAGCGCATGCGCAGGTTGACGCGCGGTGCCTCGAGATGCGTCGGCACGACGGAGCGCGGCGCCCGTCCGGCGCCGCTCGGTTTTTCGGTCATGGCCGCCACGGTGCGCCATTGCGCGATCGCGGGCAACCGGCGGGGCGGCTCACGGCCGGCGGCGCAACGTCGCCGCGGCGATGCCGAGTCCGATCAGCGCGATGCCGATCGCGTGGTGGCTGCCGAACGGCTCGCCGAGCAGCGCCATCGCGAGCACCGTGCCGAAGGCCGGCATCAGGTGGAAGAAGTGGCCCGCGCGCGTGGCGCCGATCAGCTCGACGCCGCGATTGTAGAACAGGAAGGCGAGGCAGGACGGGAACAGCGCGAGATAGGCGATCGCGAGCAGCCCGGCGAGGCTCGGGCGGGTCACCGCACCCGACAGGTGCTCCCAGACGTAGAATGGCAGGACCAGCACCGCGCCGAGCGCGAAGCTGGCCGCGAGGAAACTCAGCGGATGGACCGGCGGGCGCGTCCGCAACAACGCGGAGTAGAGCGCGTAGCAGATCACCGCGGCGAGCACCCAGGCATCGCCGCGACCGAGCGACAATGCCAGCAGCGTGTCGAGCGCGCCGCCGGCCACGATCACCGCGACGCCGGCGAACGACAGTGCAATGCCGATGAGCTGCGTTGCGTGGGCGCGATCGCCGAACAGTCCGAAGCAGCAGACCAGGATCACGAGCGGCATCGCCGACTGCAGCAGCAGCGCGTTGATCGCGCTGGTCGACTGCAGGCCGAGATAGGTCAGCGCGCTGTAGGCCGCTATGCCGAGGGCCGACAGCGCCAGCACGCCGCGGGCGTGTTGGCGCAAAACCGGCAGGTCGCGCCGCATATGCGGCCACGCGAAGCCGGCCACCAGGGCGAAGCTGGCGGCCCAGCGCCAAAAGGCAAGCCCGAACGGCGGCATCGCGGCGTGGACCGCCCGCCCGACGATGAAGTTGCCAGCCCAAAACAGGCTCGCTGCGGCCAGCAGCAGAGCAGGCGCACGCCACAGCCGGCTGTCCATGGCGCCGCGTCAGACCTCGGATGGGGATGCCGAGCGCGCGCCGGCCGATGGCGCCGGCGTCGCGCTGCGCGGGAGCCGATCGCGCGGCGCGGCCGACCCCAGCCGCCGCGCCGCGGGAGCGGCGGGAGGGCGGTTAGATCGCTTCCTTGAGATCTTTGGCGGCGCGGAAGGCAACCTTCTTGCTCGCCTTGATCTTGATGACTTCGCCGGTCGCGGGGTTGCGGCCCATGCGGGCGGCGCGCTTGCGCACCACCAGGATGCCGAGACCGCCGATCCGGATACGCTCACCCTTCTTCAGATGCTTGACGAGCAAGCCGACCATGTCGTTGAGGATCGCGTCGGCCTGCTTCTTCGGCATCTCGTGGCTCTCCGCGATGGCGGCCGCGAGGTGCTTCAGGGTGACGGTGGTCGGGGTTGCCTTCTTGGCTGCTGGCATGGCTGGCGCACTCTCTGTTCGGGGCGAAATTGCGCCCGCTAGAAATCACGCTTCGCGGCGAAACACAAGCACAAGCATCGGGCGCGCCGATCGATTCGGGCGCGCCCGCGGTGGGTGACAGCGGGCGCGGGCGCGGTGGATAATGACCGGTCGCGCAACCGGGGATGGCTCATGGCGGACATCGACTGCCTGCTGCCGATCGCCAACCGGCTCGGCGAATCGCCGATCTGGTGCGAACGCACCAGTCGGCTGTATTGGGTCGACAGCCGCGGCCCGGCGCTGCACGCCTACGACTGGCCGACCCGCCATCATCGCGTCGCCGCGCTCCCGGAGGTCGTCGGCAGCATCGCGCTGTGCGAGACCGGCGGGCTGCTGGCGGCGATGCAGACCGGCATCTTCCGCATCGCCGACGACGGCACCGTCGGCGCGCGCCTCGCCGCACCCGAGCCTGACCAGCCGGAGAACCGTTTCAACGACGGACGTTGCGATCGGCGCGGCCGTTTCTGGTCGGGCACCATGAACGACCATCGCCGCGACCCGACCGGCACCTTGTGGCGGCTCGGCGCCGACCTGACCTGCACGGCGATGCGCCGCGACGTCATCGTGCCGAACAGCATCGCCTGGAGCCCGGACGATCGCCGGATGTACTTCGCCGACACCTATCGGAACCACATCCTGGCGTTCGACTTCGACATCGAGGCCGGCACGATGCGGGCCGAGCGCGTGTTCGCGAGCTGCCCCGGCCCGGGACGCCCCGACGGCTCGGCGGTCGACGCCGACGGCGGCCTGTGGAACGCCGAGTATGGCGGCGGGCGGGTCGTCCGCTACGCCCCGGACGGACGCATCGATCGCGTGATCGCGCTGCCGGTGTCGCAGCCGACCTGCTGCGCCTTCGGCGGGCCGGCGCTCGATCTCCTGTTCATCACCACGGCGACCCAACGCCTGTCCGACGCCGACCGCGCGGCCCAGCCCCTGGCCGGCGGCCTGTTCGTGGCGCGGCCGGGCGTCATAGGCCTGCCCGAAGCCGGCTTCCGCGGCTAGCTCTTGGTGGCGCTTGGGGGCCGCGCCCTGCCGCTAGCGCAGGGAAGCGCCGCCCGGCGTCCCAAGGGCGCTGTGAACCGCCTTCTGCAGCTCACCCGGACGGTAGGGTTTGCGCAGCATGTCGCCGTGCACCTGACCGGTATGTGCCTGCGCCGCGGCCCACGAGTAGCCGCTGGTGTAGAGCACCTTGAGGTCGGGGCGGACCGACTTCGCCCAATCGGCGAGCCCGAAGCCGTCGAGCCCGCCCGGCATCACGATGTCGGTGAACAGCAGATTGACCGACGCGTCGCCGCGGAGGATGCCGATCGCCTCGTCGGCATCGCACGCCACCAGCACGCGATAGCCCGATTCATTCAGGGCCTCCGACGTCACCATCTGGATCAGCGGCTCGTCCTCGACCACAAGAATGGTCGCGGGTGCTTCGCCCTGCCCGCCCTCGCGCTCGCTCGCTTGGCCTTCCATTGTCGGCGCCATTCTGACGACCATGTCACGCCCGCCGCGGGCTTGGCAATGCCGCCCGGGGCGGGCGCTCGGGTCCAGAAACTGGCCGGTGTCAGCCGGCCAGCATCGCGCCCAGCTCGCGCATCAGGTCGGCCTGCCGGAACGGCTTCGACAGGCGTGGAAACTCCGGCGCGCCGGCCGCGGAGTCGACCGCGGCGCTCGGGTCGCCCGAGATCAGCAGGACCTTGACCGCGGGACGCAAGCGCCTGGCCTCACGCGCCACCTCGACGCCATTGACGCCGCCGGGCATCGCGACGTCGCAGATCACCAAGTCGATCGGGCCGCCGCTCATCAGCCGATCGATCGCGGCCGAGCCGTCGACCGCTTCCAGAACCTCGTAGTCGTGCTCGCGCAGGGTCGCCGCGATGGTCGCGCGCACATCGGCTTCGTCGTCGACCAGCAGGACGACGCGGGTCGCGCCGGCCACCGCGTAGGTGATGCCCGCCATCGTCTCGGCCACCGCCGCCTCGGCCGCGGCGGGCAGCCGCAGGATCACGGTCGTGCCGGCGCCGATCTTGCTCTCGATCGCGACCTTGCCGCCCGACTGCTGAATGAAACCGTAGACCTGGCTCAGCCCGAGGCCCGTGCCCTTGCCGATCTCCTTGGTGGTGAAGAACGGCTGGAACGCCTTGTCCACGACATCGGGCGCCATGCCGACGCCGGTGTCGGCGACCGCGATCTCGATCTGCGGCGCGGCCCGGTCGACCTCGACGCTGCGCGTGCGGACCGTCAGCTTGCCGCCGTTGGGCATCGCGTCGCGCGCGTTGATCGCCAAATTGAGCAGCGCGGACTCAAGCTGGGCCGGATCGACGAGGCACCAATCCGGGGAGCCCTCCAACCGATAGGTCTGCTCGATTTGCGATCCGATCGCTTGCTTGATCAGCGGCATCATCTTGCGGACCAGCGCGTTGACCGCGACGGCGCGCGGCTGCAGCGGCTGCCGGCGCGCGAACGCCAGGAGCTGCTGGATCAGGTGGCTGCCGCGCTCGACCGCGCCCAATGCCACCTGCAGCGCCTGGGTCGCGCGCGCGTCGGCTTTGACGCGCTTGGCGGCGATCTCGAGATTGCCGAGGATCACGGTCAGCAGATTGTTGAAGTCGTGCGCCATGCCGCCGGTCATGCGCCCGACGATCTCGAGCCGCTGCGACTCCTCGAGCGTTTGCTCGGCGCGCCGGCGCTGGGCGATGTCGCGCGCTACCAGACCCGCGAGCAGCAGCGCGGCGAGCACGCTCAGGCCGCCGGTGCCGAAGGTGATCAAGCTCGAGCGCAGCAGCGGCCCCTCGATCTCATCGCGCGGCACCGCGTAATGCACCGACCAGCCGGACAGCCGCGAGGTGTAGTAGGGCGTGATGGTCTCGACGCCGTCGACCAGCGCGCCGGAGTAGATGCCTTCGAGCTGCCCCGAGGCGAGCGCCTCGCGCATGCCCGCCGGCGCCGCGGTCCCGATCAGCTCCTCGGGACCGCGGGTGCTGACGATGACCAGACCGGCGCGGTCGAGCAGCGTGCCGGTCCAGCTGTTGGGGATGTTGTCGGCGAGCAGCAGGCGCTTCAGCGAGTTGACGTCGAACACCGCCGCCAGGCCGTACGGCACCGAGTGATCGTCGCGCACCACGGGGACCCAGACCGACACCAGCGGCTTCCGCGTCACCGATCCCTGCGCGAGGATCCCCGAGATCACCGGACGCCGGGTGCTCACCGCCTCGGTCAAGCGGTCACGCGCGATCAGGTTGGGCAGCTGGGTGCCGAACGGCCGCAAGGTCGTGAACAGCTGGCGCCCGGTTCCCGGTTCGGCGAGCAGGATGTGGGTGATGTTCGGCTCGGTGGCGACCACGCGCTGGGTCTGCTCGTAGAAGCGCGCCAGCGAAGCGGTATCCAGCAGCTCCGAGTAGCTGAGGATCTGCAGCACCTTGATTTCGCCGTAGAGCTGACGATCGAGCTCCTCGATGACCTGCTTGACCCGTCCCTGGGTGTTGCTCTCGAAGGTCTCGCGCTCCTGGCGCGTCGCGATCAGCGCCTGCACGGTCGCAAAGATCAGGATCGGCAGCAGGACCGCGACGAACAGGATGACGAGGGACAGCCGAAGGCTTCTCATCGCAGAAGCGAAGCTCCCAGCCCGCCGCCGGGCGGGCCCGCGGGTGCCGACCGGCGCGCCGGCACTCCGAAGCATTCACCCAAAAGGTTGCGCCTCGGTAAACCCGGCCGCTGCGGTACCGCCATGGGCAAGGCGCGGCTCCGGCGGCGTCGCCGGGGCCGCCCGCCGCGTGGCCGTCACGCCAAATGGTAGAGGCCGTCCTTGACCTTGACCTCCTTCGACTTCTTCAAACCGGTGAGCGCATTGTGAACTTGAGGCGAGTTCAGCCCGGTGTGTTTGACGATCTGCGCGGGTTTGATGCCTTTGGCCCCTTTGATGGCATCGAGCACGCTGGTGCGCACGCCGCCATATTGCAGCTTGCGCGGACCGCGTGGGCCGCCGCGGCCGCGCGGCGCCCGCCCGCTCAAGCGATCGAGCATGGCGAAGTCGGCGTCGAGCGCGTCGAGCTGCTTCTGGAGCGCGGCAATCTGATGCTCGAGGTCCTTGCGCCGTGCATTCAGCTCGGATCTGGCTTTTGTGATGTTGCTCTTGATCTGGTCGAGGACGGAAGCGGCCATCTTGATTGTCCCGTTTGCTGAACAAGCCCTGAATAGGACTCATACGATACATAACCGGCTATCGAAACAACACACAATACTATTCATGCCATGCGCAGACCTGTCATGATGAAAAGTAGCACTTGGATTTGGTGATTCTCCCGGACGGGCCGTCGCCAACACGCCGCGCGATGGCGTCGACAAGGCCCCGAGGTTGGGATATCCCGGACGGTGCGCGGATCGCGGAGGAGCCCCAGCGATGAAGTTCGGCATTTTCGATCACATGGATCAAGGCGCGGGGCCGCTGGGCGAACAATTCGAGAGCCGCCTGCGCTTGATCGAAGCCTACGACCGCGCCGGTTTTCACGCCTATCATCTGGCCGAGCACCACGCGACGCCGCTCGGCATGGCACCGTCGCCCAGCGTGTTTCTCGCCGCGGTCGCCCAGCGCACCCGCCGCCTGCGCTTCGGTCCGCTGGTCTACACGCTCGCGCTCTACCATCCGCTACGGCTCGCTGAAGAGATCTGCATGCTGGATCATCTGAGCGGTGGCCGCCTCGAGGTCGGCATCGGCCGCGGCATTTCGGGCTACGAGCTCGGCTACTACGGCGTCGACGCCAAACAATCGCAGGCGATCTATGTCGAAGCGCTGTCCGTGATTCTGCAGGCGCTCGCCAACGACACTGTGAACTTCGAAGGTGCGCACTTCCGCTTCCGCGACGTGCCGATCGAAATGGCGCCGG
>JACQAI010000250.1 GCA_016195115.1 Pseudomonadota bacterium | reverse complement strand
GTGGCGGCGGGGGCGGATCGGGCGGGGGCGGCGGCGCTGGGGGCGGCGGCTGCTGTGCCTGCTGCGGCGGCGGGGTCGGCGCCGGCGGCGGCGGATTGACCTGATCCGAGATCGTGATGACCTCGACCTCGAGCATCGGCTCGAGCTCGATGCGCGGCCGCAAGAACTCGGGCAGCCCGAAATAGAAAAAAGCGACGACCATCACGTGCAGCAATGCCGACAACGCTGACGGTACGCGCATCGCCCGTGCCCCTTAGCGCTGGGCGCCCGGCGGACGCGGCGGCAGCGGACGCGGCGAGCCACCCGGCAGCTCGGCAATCAGCGACACCTTGGTGAAGCCGGCGGCGGCGACCAGGCCCATCACCTCCATGATGCGGCCGTAGGCGATGCCGCGATCGCCGCGCACGAAGATGGTGGTGTCCGGCTTGTTGCGCGTGATCGCCTGCAGCCGCGGCACCAACTGGTCCATCGCCGCCTCGGTCTCCTGCAGGAACACGCGGCCGGCGCTGTCGACCGTGATCGTCAGCGGCTCGACGCGGTCGTTGATGCTCGCCGCCTGGGTCTTCGGCAGATCGACCGGCACGCCGACCGTGAGCAGCGGTGCTGCGACCATGAAGACGACCAGGAGCACCAGCATGACGTCGACCATCGGCGTCACGTTGATGTCCGACATCGGCTTGTAGCCGCGGCGGGCGCCGTTGCGGCCGCCGCCGCTGTTGAAGTGAGCTGCCATGGCGCGCTCTTAGGTTCGTTCGTCGAGCTGACGGGACAGGATCGCGCTGAACTCGCCGGCAAACGCCTCGAGCCGGTTGGCGTAGCGGCCGAGATCGTTCGAGATCTTGTTGTAGGCGAGCACCGCAGGGATCGCCGCGACCAGGCCGAGCGCGGTGGCGAACAGCGCCTCGGCGATGCCGGGGGCGACGACCGCGAGCGAGGTGTTCTTCTGCGCCGCGATCGCCGTGAAGCTGTTCATGATGCCCCACACCGTGCCGAACAGACCGATGAACGGCGCGGTCGACCCGACGCTGGCCAGGAACGGCAGATACTTCTCCAGCCGTTCGAGCTCACGGCCGACCGTCACCGACATGACGCGGTCGATGCGCTGCTGCAGGTTGGCGCGCGCCGCCGGCGGGTTGGCGAGCCCCTTGGCCGCCGAGCGGCGCCACTCGCGCATCGCCGCGGCGAACACCGCCGACATCGGATCGACCGGCCGGTTGCCGACGCGGTCGTAGAGCTCCTCGAGGCTGCCGCCCGACCAGAACGAGTCCTCGAACTCGTCGGCCTGCTGCACCAGGTGCCGCAGCTTCATGAGCTTGTCGAAGATGATCGCCCAGCACCAGAACGAGGCGAACAGGAGCAGGATCATCACGACCTTGACGACGATGTCCGCCTGGATGAACAGCGTCCACAGAGACAACTGCGACGCTACGGTATTCTCCATGGGTACTCTCTCGCTAAAGGGGTCAGAGATATTTCGTCACGACAGCTCTGAGCGTGCTCGGAAGCCGCGTCGGCCGAAGCTCACGGTCGAGGATGACGAGGCGCAGGGTTAGGCTTACCAGGTCAAGAAGTCCATCTTGAGCGCGGTCCGCGGCGCGCTGGACGTGCTGCTCGATCGTGATCGTGGCGCCGCTCACCGCGGTGATCCGGCTGGCCACCACCAGCGCGTCGTCGAGGCGCGCCGGCCGGTGATACTCGACGGTGCAGCGGTGCACCGCCAGCCGGACGCCGTGGCGCGCCAAGAGATCGCTATGGCCCATCCCGGTCAACCGCATCATCTCGGTACGCGCGCGCTCGGCGAACTTGAGATACGCGGCGTAATAGACGATGCCGCCGGCGTCGGTGTCCTCGTAGTAGACGCGGATCGGGAAGCGATGGCGGGACCCATCGAGACGTCCGGTCAGCGGTTGGTCGGGCATCAGGCCGTCAGCCATCGACATCGGCCTCCGCGCCCAACAGGTCGAGCTGGCGCTCGAGATCGCGCGGCGGCGTCTGACCGAGATGCCGCCAGCCGAGTGGCGCCATCATGCGACCGCGCGGCGTGCGCTGGATCAAGCCCTGCTGGATCAGGAACGGCTCGATGACCTCCTCGAGCGCGTCGCGCTGCTCGGCGAGCGCCGCCGCCAGGGTCTCGACCCCGACCGGCCCGCCGTTGTAGGTGTCGCACAGGCACTTGAGGTAGCGATGGTCCATGGCGTCGAGGCCTCTGCCATCGACCTCAAGTCTTGTCAGCGCGGCGTCGGCCGCCTTGGCATCGATGGCATCCTTGCCGGCGACCGCGCCGAAGTCGCGCACCCGGCGCAGCAGCCGCCCGGCGACGCGCGGCGTGCCGCGCGAGCGCCGCGCGATCTCGGCCGCGCCCTCCGGCGTCAGTTTCAGATCAAGCAGGCGCGCGGCGCGCGCGACGATCAGCACCAGCTCCTCGGGCGTGTAGAACTGCAGGCGCAGCGGGATGCCGAAGCGCTCGCGCAGCGGTGTCGTGATCAACCCGGTGCGCGTCGTCGCGGCGACCAGGGTGAAGGGCGGCAGGTCGATGCGGATCGAGCGCGCCGCCGGCCCCTCGCCGATGATCAGGTCGAGCTGAAAATCCTCCATCGCGGGATAAAGGATCTCTTCTACGGCAGGATTGAGGCGGTGAATCTCGTCGATGAAAAGCACGTCGCGCGGCTGCAGGTTGGTGAGCAGCGCGGCGAGGTCGCCGGCGCGCACGATCACGGGCCCCGAGGTGGCGCGGAAGCCGACGCCGAGCTCACGCGCGACGATCTGGGCGAGCGTCGTCTTGCCGAGGCCGGGCGGACCGGAGAACAGCACGTGGTCGAGCGCCTCGCCGCGCGCGCGCGCCGCCTCGACGAACACCGCGAGGTTCTCGCGCACCGCCTTCTGGCCGACGAAGTCGACCAGCCGTGCCGGCCGCAGCGCGACCTCGCCACCCTCGGCGACCGAGGGATCGATGACGCGCGCCGGACCGGGGCTCGGCTCGGCGTTCACCGGCCGAGCTCCTTGAGGCCGGCTTTGATCAGCGCGTCGATCGAGGCGCGCTCACCGAGCGCCTGGCTCGCGGTCGCGATGGCGCCGAACGCCTCCGAGCGGCCGTAGCCGAGATTGACCAGCGCCGACACCGCGTCGAGGTTGGCCGAGCGATCGGCATCGGCGGCCGCGGGCTTCGCGGCCTTCGCCAGGGTTCCGAGCGCGATGCCGCCGGCCTTCTCCTTGAGCTCGGCAAGCACGCGCGTCGCCAGCTTCGGGCCGACGCCGTCGGCGCGCGTCAGCGCCGCGCGGTCGCCCGAGGCGATCACTTGGACGAGCTTGGCGGGCGCCAGCGCCGACAGGATGGCGAGCGCGACGCGGCCGCCGACGCCCTGCACGGTCTGGAGCAGCCGGAACCAGTCGCGCTCGGCCGGCTCGATGAAGCCGAACAGCTGGATGCGGTCCTCGCGCACCTGGGTCTCGATCGCGAGCACCGCGGGCTGGCCGACCGTGAGCGCGCTCAAGGTGCGGCTCGGGCACGACACCAGGTAGCCGACCCCGGCGACGTCGATCACCGCCCAATCCTCGCCCGTCGCGTCGACCATGCCGCGCAGCTTGGCGATCATTCTCCCTCTCCCCCCCGGGGAGAGGGCCGGGGTGAGGGGGTGCCGAGCGCCTGCTCGATCTCGGTCAACACGTCCTCAAGGCTGTCGTTGAGCTCGGAGTTCCAGAAGCGCAGCACGCGAAATCCTGCCCGCTTCAGGATCGCGGTGCGGCGTTCGTCGCGCTCGACCGTATCGCCATGCTGATCGCCGTCGAGCTCGATGATCAGACTTGCCTCCAAACACGCGAAATCAGCGACGAAGCCCGCGATCGGGACCTGCCGGCGGAATTTCCGACCGCCAAACTGACGCCCGCGCAACTTTGCCCATAGCTGCCGCTCGAAGTAAGTCGTAGTGCCGCGCAAATCGCGCGCCCGCACGGTCTCCAACTGGGATTGCTTGCGTGGCCGCCGTTTGCCGATGATGGCGCGACAGGCCTCCCTCTCCCCCCCGGGGAGAGGGCTGGGGTGAGGGGGTATCCGAGGTTTGTCCGGCGGTCGGGCGATCATGGTTTTTCGCCAGGGCCGGAGACGTTGAGACGGTCCGTCGGAGAGTTCCGTCGCGTGGCCCCCTCACCCCAGCCCTCTCCCCGGGGGGGAGAGGGAGCGGGGTTCCAAACCCGCTGGGTCTGGGCGTGGTGGGCGTGGCAGATCGCCACCGCGAGCGCGTCGGTGGCGTCGGCGGCGATGTCGGGCGCGAGCCCCGGGAGCAGGCGCTGCACCATCATGGCGACCTGGTCCTTGTCGGCGTGGCCGGCGCCGACCACCGCGCGCTTGACCGCGTTGGTGGCGTATTCGTGCACCGCCAATCCGGCCAGCGCCGGCACCAGCAAGGCGATGCCGCGCGCCTGGCCGAGCTTGAGGGTCGAGAGCGGGTTCTTGTTGACGAAGGTCTCCTCGACCGCCGCCTCGCTCGGCGACCACGCGGCGATCACCGCGGTGAGTCCGGCATAGAGCTCGGCCAACCGTTCCGCCAGCGTGCGCGTCGCGGTCGAGCGCAGCACGCCGGCGGCGACCGGGCGCAGCCGGTTGCCGTCGACCGAGATGACGCCCCAGCCGGTGCGCTGCAGGCCGGGATCGATGCCGAGCAGGCGCATCGCGGCGGTCACGCGGTGAGCCGCGCCAAGGTCTCGTCCGAGACCTCGTAGTTGGCGACCACGGTCTGGACGTCGTCGTTGTCGTCGAGCGTCTCGAGGAGGCGGAAAAGTTTTTCCGCCGGCGCGTCGGCGATCGGAATCGACGTTTGCGGTCGCCACCCCAGCTTGGCGCTCTCGGGCGCGCCGAAGCGCGCCTCGAGCGCGTCGCGCACCTGGATCAGACGGTCGGGCGCGACCGTGACCTCGTGGCCCTGGTCGTCGCTCTCGACGTTGTCGGCGCCGGCGTCGATCGCCGCCTCGAGCATGGCGTCCTCCGAGGCGACGTCGGCGCCGTAGCGTACGATGCCGACGCGATCGAACATGAAGCTCACCGAGTTGGTCTCGCCGAGCGTGCCGCCCATCTTGGTGAAGGCAGCGCGAACGTCGCCGGCGGTACGGTTGCGGTTGTCGGTCAGCGCCTCGACGATGATGGCGACGCCGCCCGGCCCGTAGCCCTCGTAGCGCACCTCTTCGTAGTTGGCGTCGTCGGCGCCGCCGGCGCCGCGCTTGATCGCGCGCTCGACGGTGTCGCGCGACATGTTGGCTTGGCGCGCGGCGACCACGGCGGCGCGCAGGCGCGGGTTGGAGGCCGGGTCGGGCAGCCCGGTCTTGGCCGCCACTGTGAGCTCGCGGATCAGCTTGGTGAACACCTTGCCCCGCTTGGCATCCTGCTTGCCCTTGCGGTGCATGATGTTTTTGAACTGGGAATGCCCTGCCATCAGGTCTCTGAATTTCTTACAAAATTAGGGGCGCGCGGGCTCTCACCCTACCATATGTAGCGTGGCAAGCGCACGTCTCGTCGGCATTCAACCCCTAAACACCACGGTTTTATGGCGAGATTGCGGCACCACGCCACCGCGCCGCCGCCCCCGGACAACGCCTCGGCGGCTCAATCGGCCGCGGCGCGGATGATGTCCGGGATGGCCGGCGCGAGGCGGCCGCCCAGGCGCAGCGGCGCGATCCGGCGGGCGAGCCCGCTGCGCGCGTCGGTCTCGACGTAGATCCCGCACAGGGTCGCCGGGCCCTCGGCCGGGGCCAGCCGCTCGCCCGGCATCTTGCGCACGAAGCGGGCGATCGCGGTCTCCTTCTTCATGCCGATGACGCTGTCGTAGTCGCCGCACATGCCGGCGTCGGTCTGATAGGCAGTGCCACCGGGCAGGATCTGGGCGTCGGCCGACGGCACGTGGCTGTGGCTACCGACCACCGCCGAGACGCGACCGTCGGCGAAGTGCGCCATCGCCTGCTTCTCCGAGGTCGCCTCGGCGTGCATGTCGACGAAGATGGCGTCGACCGTGTCGCCCAGGCGGTGGCTGGCGAGCTCGCGCTCGAGCGCGGCGAACGGGTCGTCGAGCGCGTCCATGAACAGCCGGCCCAGCAGGTTGACGACCAACACCTTGCGCTGGCTCCGGCTGACATAGACGTGCGCGCCGACACCCGGCGTGCCGGGCGGAAAGTTGAGCGGGCGCTGGATGCGCGGCTCGCCGCCGATCACCGGAATCAGGGTGCGCTGATCCCAGACGTGGTTGCCGGTGGTCAGCACGTCGGCGCCGGCGGCGAACAATTCCTTGGCGAGCTCGAGCGTCAGCCCGAAGCCACCGGCGACGTTCTCGGCGTTGACCACGACGAAGTCGATCGCGAACTGCGCGATCAGCCCGGGCAGCTGCGCGATCAGCGCCTCGCGCCCGCTGCGCCCCACGACGTCGCCGAAGAACAGGATGCGCATCGCCTCAAGAGACCTCGATCAGGCCCGCCTCCGTCAGGATGGCGTCCAGCGGCTGATCATACGGGCCGGTCGGGATGTCCGGTAGCTCCTGAACCGCGTAGGCGACGCCGATCGCGGTGATCGCGCGCGCGGCGCGCAGCGCCAGCAGCGTGCGGTCGTAGTAGCCGGCACCCTGCCCCAGGCGCGTGCCGTGGCGATCGAAGGCGATCATCGGCACCAGCAGGAGATCGGGCTCGCGCACCGCGGCGGCGGCGGGCGGCACCCACGCGCCGTTGCCCTTGACCACCGGCTTGAACTGGACGATGGTGCCGAACTGCTTGTAGCTGACGCTGG
>JACQAI010000295.1 GCA_016195115.1 Pseudomonadota bacterium | reverse complement strand
GGCCGGGATGTCGCCATACTTCATTCTACTCCGGCGGCAGGAAATCGCCGAGCGCGACGGTCTCGAGGTTGCGGGGCGTCGCCCGCGCGAAGGTCTCGCGGCGCGCCGGCTGGGTCAGCGGCGGCATGGTCGAGTCGATAAACCAGCGCGTGCCGACGCGCTCGCCGCTGGTGCTGTTGCCGTCGAGCGGCGACGCCAGGTCGTTCGGGTGGGCGCGCACGCCGTCGATCAGGCCGACGTCCTGGGCGGCGTGGGTGCGGCTGGCGGCCGACCAGAAGACGTCGCGCAGATCGCCGGCGTCGACGTCCTCGTCGACCCCGATGGCGAGCTTGGGCCATACCGCCGGGCCCGACAGCGCGCCGATCAGCGCGGTCTTGGACTGGCCCTCGACGCGCGGCCGGAGCTTGACGGCCAGGATCATGTCGGCGCCGACGGCGTGGCAGCGCACGTCGAGGATGTCGAGCCCGCCCTCGATGTTGCGCAGATGCTCGGCGACCACCAGCTCGGTGGCGAGCGCCATCGTGCCGCCGAGATCGGTGCGTCCGGCGCCGACTTGCATGGCATAGAGGAGCGGGCTCATGCGATGGACAAGGGCGCTGGCGCGAAACACCGGCACCCGCCGCTCCGGGCCGTAGAGCCCGAGCTGGTCGCCGCGTGGTTCGACGTCGACGGCCTCGTCGTAGGCGAGCGCGCCGGCGATCGCGAGCTCGGCGTGGGCCGGCACGGCCAGCGCGACCTCATCAAGGCGTGTCATCTCGAGCGGCGCGCCGAGCAGGCCGCCGACGAGCGCCAGGTCGGCGCCCGGCATGACCTGCGCCAACGCCGCCGCGAGGTAGAGCGCGGGATCGCCGCCGACCACCAGGGCGATCGCCAACGGCCGCGCGGTTGCCGATGCGCGTGCGTGCAGCGCGCGCAGCGCCGGCGACAGCCCGGCGCAGCTCGCGACGTCGCGCCCGAGCAGCTGCAGGTCGGCCAGGCTGACCAGGGTGCGGTCGCCGTCGGGATCGTGCGCCAGCGCGACCGCCAGGATGCGCCGCCCGGGATCGTGTGCGCACAGCTGCACCGCGGGCAGCCGCGCCAAGTCGAGCGTGTCGGCGGTCGCGCGCACCGCCTTGAGCGACCCGCGCTCGGTCTCATGCGGCGGCAGCGGGTTTTTGAGGCGATCGCGCAAGGTGAACAGCAGGGCGGATTCGTCGAGCCCGAACGCCGCCGCCCATTGACCGCGCTCGGTCAATAGTTGGCTGGCGACCTTCCAGCCAAAGTGACCGAAGGTCGAGTCGAACCAGATCGCCTTGCCGTAGTCGTGACGCGCCTGCCACGCCAGCGCCGCCAGGTTGTTGCGCGGATCGACCGGCTTGGTGATGCGCAGCAGCCCGCCGGCCTTTTCAAGCCGCTCGGCCAGCGCGCGGATCGACTGCTCGGTCATCGGTCGGCCTCGGACAGGAACGGCTCGAGCCGCACGGTGTCGAGGTTGGGCGGCAGCGCCTTGTCGAAGCGCCGGCGCTCGGCGGCGCGCGCCACCGGCGGCTTGGTCGCGTCGATCAGCATCTTGGTGCCGATGCGGTACATCGGGCTCATGCCCGGCTCGATCGGCGAGGCATTGTCGAGCGTGAACACCCGCGTCGCATCCCAGCGCTGGACGTCGCGCGCGGCGTGGGTGCGCGTCGCGATCGCCCAGGCGACCTGGTCGACGTCGCTGGGATCGATGTCCTCGTCGACCGCGACCGCGAACTTGGGATGCAGATACGGGCTCGACAGCACCGACATCAGCGCCGCCTTGGCCTGGCCGGCATAGCGCTGGCGCAGCTGCACCACCACCATCAAGGGCGTCATGCCGCCGACGCAGCGCACGTCGAGCAGCTCAAGCTCGCCGCCGTCGACGCCGCGCATGTGCTCCCACAGCTTCATCTCGATGGTCGTGCAGATGATCGAGTGGGCATCGCTCGGCGGCAGGCCGCACTGCATGGCGTAGAAGATCGGGTTGCGCCGGTGGGTCACCGCCTTGATGCGAAACAGCGGCGTTGAGCCTTCCTGGGCGTAGGTGCCGGTAACCTCGCCGAACGGTCCCTCCTCGGTCATCTCGCCGGGAATGATCTCGCCCTCGAGGATCATCTCGGCGTCGGCCGGCACCTCGAGGTCGACGGTCTCGCACTTGACCATGCGGACGGCGTCACCGAGCAAGCCGCCCGCGATCGTCATCTCGTCGACGCCGTAGGGCGCCACGAAGCCGCCCGCGAAGGTGATCAGCGGATGGGCGCCGATCACCATCGCGACCTCCATCGGCCGGCCGCGCGCGCCGTACATCTGGAAGATGCGCAGCGCCTGGCGCGGGCAGATCAGGAAGGCGGTCTTGTCCGGGCCCAGCACCTGCGCGCGGTGGAATGACACGTTGCGGATGCCGGTGTCGGGATCCTTGATAATGCACATGCCCGACGCGATGTAACGCCCGGGATCGCGCGCCGAGGTCCACATCGCCGGCACCTTGGTGAGATCGACCTCGTTGCCGATCATCACGACTTCCTTGCACGGCGCCTTGGCGCGCCCGACGTCGACGGTCGGCAGCGGGTTGGCGATGCGCTCGGCCAGGGTCGGCACCACCAGGTGCTCGGCGACTCCGAGCGCGACCGCCCACTTGCGCCGGCTGGCGACGATCTGGCTGACCGCCTGCCAGTCCGGGTGGCCCTTCAGGGTGGTGAACAGGCAGCTTTGGCCACGCTCGGAAAAATTCTTCCAGCTGACCGCCGACATGTTGGCGTCGGGATCGATCTCGGCGATGAAACGCGTCAGCTCACCCTGCTGCTCGAGGTTGGCGAGGTGGCCGCGGATCGATTGGTCGCGCATCGGCTCACAGCACCTTTGCCGGCGGCGTGTAGCCGAGCTCGGTCGCCAGCGCGCGATAGGCGCGCCCGATGCGGTCGGCCGGGCCGTCGCGATCGGCGGCGCAGCCGGCGCAGCGGTTGATGCTGGTGAAGGGCTCGGGGTCGATCGCGGCCACGGCCTCGAAGCGCCGCCACTCGTCGGCTTCGCGCGGCGTCGGCGTCACGCCGGCGACGACCAGCCGCTGCAGCCGCTCGACATCCTCGCCGGCGATGCGCGCCAACAGCGCGATCGTGAGCTGTTCGAGCGCCAAGGTCTTGGTGTGGTGCTCGGCGACACAGCAGAGCGGGTAGCCGAGCAGTGCCGCTTCCTCGGCCGCGCCGACGCGATCCCCCGTCGCCAGCGCGGCGATATCGGTCTCGACGCGCGAATCCTCGTAGACATAGACCACCGGCGCGCCGCGCAGCCGCGTCGCGGTGGCTTCGCGATACCAGCGCGGCAGGGCGTCGTCGGGCGCCGCGGGCAGCCAGCCGACACCGTCGCGCACCGCGAGGCCGAGATCGGCCGCGATCGCGCGTGCGCTGTCGAGCCACTCCGGGTCGATGTCGCCGCGGCCGAGCAGGCACACGGGTTTCAGCCCCGCCGCGACCGCCAGCAGGTCGAGCCCGTCCTGCCAGGCGGCGCCGTCGAGCGGCGGCGCGACCCGCTCGGCCTGCCACGCCAGCCGCGCCGCGGCGCGGCGCAGCCTGATCCGATCGGTCTCGTTGGCGGCGTCTGGCACCGCATGCTCCCGGTTTGCCGTCTGAGCGCGTACCGGGTTTCCCCTGCCGCGCGGGCGATTAAGGCACAGGTCCGCTTCCCCTCGCCAGCGCCCGCCGCAGTTGCGGTGTGCAACCGGGCGTGAAAATCTCTCGTTTGCAGTCGGGGTGCGGGTCGCCTAGGTGATCCGGGACCACACGAGGAGGTCGCCGCCATGCCGCTCGATGAGCAGCTCGAGAGCCTGAGTTTCGTCGAGGCGCCGCTCAACTTCCTGGTGCCGATGGCCGAGAAGCCGGTCAACTACGTCTACGAGCCGCCGCCCGGCGCGCCGCAGCGCACCGGCAAGTACGCGCCCGTGACCGTGCGGGTGCGCGACGCGCGGCCGCTGATTCCCGAGCTGTCGCTCGACACCTACGGCTTCGCGCTCGGCCGCCATGAGAGCCGGGTCGCCAATTTCTACGACCCGGCCGAGGTCGAACGGGTCTACTACCGCGAGATGGAAGCCGTCGTGCAGGCGCAGACCGGCGCCCGTCGCGTGCTGTGCTTCGATCACATCGTTCCTTTTTCGCGTGGCGGCAGCAACACAATAAGGAACCTTCAGTTGCTCTGCGAGAGTTGCAATTCCTCGAAAGGCAATCGCATCTAACCGTGTTGCCCAACCCGGCGCTCAACCTCGCTCCCTTCGGTCGCTGGACGCTGCGCGATAAAGCCGCGCAGCGCCGGTTAGCTCTACGTTAGGTGCTTCGCTACAAACCTGCCAAAGTTGGGTACAATGACCGAATGAAAAGCATCCCACATCCTATTCAATACCAAGGTAGCAAGCGAAACTTGGCTCCCATTATTTTGCGCTATGTTCCCAAGGGCGTTGATTGTCTGATTGAGCCGTTTGCAGGCTCCGCCGCGATTAGTATTGCCGCCGCCGCCCGCAAGATGGCAAACACCTACAGAGTTAACGACCTGAACAAACCATTGGCTGAATTGTTGCGT
>JACQAI010000355.1 GCA_016195115.1 Pseudomonadota bacterium | reverse complement strand
TGGCAGCCGCTGATCGATCCGCGCCACTACCGGCGCAACCTGTTCGACGGGCTCGACAGCGCGCCCGTCGTGGCGGCGGACGACATCCTGGTGGTGGTCGACTGCGCGGCGCCGATGCCGGGCGATCATGGGCTCGCCTGGCTGCGCACGGTCGGGCTCGACCGCTCGACGCCGGTGCGCGGCATCGCGGTGCTCGACGACGGCGCGGCGCGCCGACTCGCCGCGGCGCTCGACGGCCCGGTCGCGCTCTATCGCCCGGTGACGCGCCGTTACACCGCGCCCGCGCGAGCGTGAGCGGCACCGCGATCGTCGCCGGCGCCAGCGGCGTCGTTGGGCGGCGGCTGGTCGAGCTGCTGACCGGTCGCGGCTGGCGCGTGATCGGCCTCAACCGTTCCGGCCGCGACGGTGCCGTCGCGGTCGACCTCGAGAGTGCCGGAGACTGCCACGCTACGCTGACCCCTGTGGCCGCCGGCGTGACCCACCTGTTCTATGCCGCGCAAGCGCCCGGCGGCGACGTCGGACGCAATGCCGCGATGCTGCGCAACCTGCTCGATGCGGTCGAGCCCGCCGCGCCCGGCCTCGCCCACGTCCATCTCGTGCACGGCACGCGCTACTACGGCTCGCACCTGGGGGCGTTCGCGACCCCGGCGCGCGAGGACGATCCACGCCATCCCGGGACGAATTTCTACTTCGACCAGCAGGATCTGGTGACGGCGCGCCGGCGCGGCGCGGCGTGGTCGTGGTCGATCAGCCGGCCGCATACGTTTTGCGACGTGCTGCCGGCACTGCGCAGCCTGCCCCGCCTCATCGCGGTCTACGCCGCGGTCCTGCGCGAGCTCGACGAGCCGCTGTTCTTCCCGGGCAGCGCGGTCAATTTCGAGGCGCTCTACCAGTGCACCGACGTCAGCCATCTGGCCCGTGCCATCGTCTGGATGGCGACCGAGCCAAGCTGCGCCAATCAGGTGTTCAACGTCACCAACGGCGACGGCTTCCGCTGGGCGGTGCTGTGGCCCCGCCTGGCCGACGCGCTCGGCATGGCAGCCGGCCCGGTGCGCACGCTGCGGCTGGCCGACTTCATGGCCGACAAGGATCCGGTGTGGCAGCGCCTGCTGGCGCGCCACGACTTGGCAACCGGCGCGCTCGCGGACGTCGCCCTGTGGCCATATGCCGACTATGTCTTCATGCCGGGCTGGGACATCCTGTCGGATACGACCAAGATCAGGCGGTTCGGCTTTGCCGAGACGGTCGACACGGCGGCGATGTTCGCGCGCTGCTTCGAGCGGTTTCGCGCCGATCGGCTGATCCCCTGACCGGGAGGGGCAACGAATGATGCGGTTTATTGCGCGCGGTGCGCTGGTCGCGCTGCTGGTGACCACGGCGGCGCTCGCGGCCGGTGCGCAGGATTATCCAACCAAGCCGATCCGCCTCATCGTGCCGTGGCCGCCGGGCGGCGGCGGCGACATCGTCTGTCGAATCGTCGGCCAGAAGGTCGGCGAGCTGTTCGGCCAGCAGCTCGTGATCGACAACCGGCCCGGCGCCGGCGGCAATATCGGGACCGAGGTGGCAGCGCGCGCCGCGCCCGACGGCTACACGATCGTATTCGGCTATGTCGGCACCCACGCGATCAATCCGGGGCTCTACAAGTCGATGCCGTTCGAACCCAAGGACCTCGCGCCCATCACCATGATGACCGTGGTGACCAACATCCTGGTGGTCCATCCGTCGGTGCCGGCACGCTCGGTCGGCGCGCTGATCGAGCTGGCGCGCGCCAAGCCCGGTCAACTCAATTTTAGCTCGGCGGGCAACGGCAGCCTGCCCCACCTCGCCGGCGAAC
Source organism: Pseudomonadota bacterium (assembly GCA_016195115.1). Lineage (GTDB taxonomy): Bacteria > Pseudomonadota > Alphaproteobacteria > Elsterales > Elsteraceae > JACQAI01. Next base: position 3,024 of record JACQAI010000355.1, on the reverse strand, counting down.
TGTTCAAGACGATGACCGGCGTCGACATGGTGCACGTGCCGTTCAAGGGCGGCGGCCCGGCGGTCGCAGCGCTGATCGGCGGCGAGGTCCAGCTGTCGTTCGCCGATCCGCTGGCCGCGATCCCGGGCATCAAGGCCGGCCAGATGATCGCCCTCGGCGTCACCGCGACCAAGCGCATCCCGGGCCTCGCCGAGGTGCCGACGATCGCCGAAGCCGGCGTGCCCGGATTCGAGGCGACCGGCTGGAACGGCGTGCTGGCACCTGCCGCGACCCCGGCGCCGATCATCGCCAAGCTGCACGACGCGTTCGTCGCCGCGCTGCAGACGCCGAGCGTGCGCGACCGCCTGACCGAGCAGGCCTACGAGCCGGTCGGCAGCACGCCCGCCGAGTTCGGCCGCTTCATCGCGGTCGAGACCGAGAAGTGGGCGAAGGTGATCAAGGCCTCGGGCGCCCAGATCGACTGACGCCCTACTACTGTGCCTTGCCGTAGGGCGCGATCACCTTGCCCGAGCTGTACTCCGCCGGGGCCAGCACGACGTGGGTGCCGACTTTGCGGAACTGGTCGATGTCGTTGTTCTTGATGCCCTGGAACTGGGCGAACAGCGCGCGCTCCTTAGACCACTCGCCGTCGGCGTTGAAGGTGATGTCGCCCGCCACCGTCTTGACCACGTTCTTGTGCAGCCAATCGGCGAGCTTGCCCTGATCGAGGCCGCCGGTCGCCTCGATCGCTTGGGCCAAGGCCTGCATGCGCGCGTAAGCATAAGGCGGGATGAAGTAGCCTAGCAGGTCGACGTCGCCGCTTGCCGCGCGCGCCTGGTAGCGCGCGATGAACGCCTCGATGCCGGGGAACTTCAGGGTCGGCTCGGGGACCCAGAACTCCTGATACACGATGCCGTTGAGCAGCGGCCCGAGCTGGGTCTTGATCGAGGTCGCCTGCAGCCCGACCATGGCGCCGCCGAACTGGTTGGTCTTGAGCCCGACCTCGCGCGCGGCGCGCACCATGCCGACCGAGTCGGGGGGATAGGAGCCGACGAACACGATGTCGGGATTGGTCGCCTGGATCGCGCGCACGATCGGGGTGTAGTCGACCGTGGTCGGCGGGTAGGAGCGGTCGTAGACGATGGTGAGGCCAGCCGCCTTGACGTTGGCGCGCGCGCCCTCGGCGACGCGCTGGGCAAACTCGGCATCCGCCGCGGCGATTGCCACCGTCTTGGGCTTCGGGGTCTGCGCCATGGCGACGTCGAAGAAGCCCTTCGAGATCGCGATCTTGGGCTGCGGCCCCAGCGGGAGCATCGAGAAGTAGCGCGGGTAATGGAACTCCTCGTTAAGCGCCAGGCAGAACAGGCTGAAGAACAGCAGGTTGCGCTGCATGGCGATCGGCATCGCCGGCGCAACCGTGTTGGTGGCGTAGCCCGACATCACGAGGTCGACCTTGTCGACGTCGAGCAGCTTGGTGTAGAGGCCCGGCACGGTCGACGGGTTGCTCTGGTCGTCGTAGAAGACCAGCTCGATCTTGCGCCCGAGCAGCCCGCCCTTGGCGTTGACGTCCTCGGCCCAGATCTGCGTCGCCAGCAGCGCCGGCTTGCCGTTGACCGCGAGCCCGCCGGTCAGCGCCATGCCGAAGCCGATCTTGAGGGCAGCTAGTCGGGCGCGGCGGGGCGCGCCGGCGCGGGGCGCGGCTTGCGCAGCAGCAGCACCATCGGGATCGACAATAGCGCAACGATCATCATCAGCTTGAAATCGTCGATATAGGCGATCATCGAGGCCTGACGCGTGACCTCGGCATTGAGCGCCGCCTGCCCGCTCGGCGTGAAGGGATTCCAGAAGCGGAGAACGGCGGCAGACTCAAATTGCCGATTGAACGCCGTTACGTGGTTGGCGATCTCGGCGTGATGCACTTGGGTGTTGGAGACCAGCAGGCTGGTGACCACCGAGATGCCGATGCTGCCGCCGAGATTGCGCAGCAGGCTGAACAGCCCGGTTGCCTCGCCGCGCAGCTGCGGCGCCAGGGTCGCGAACGTGATCGTGCTGAGCGGCACGAACAGCAGGCCGAAGCCGACGCCCTGCACGGTGCCGATCCAGATGATCGTCCACTCCGAGACGTCGGGCGTGAACCCGGTCATCAGCCACAACGACCAGGCGGTCAGCGCGAAGCCCGACACGAGCAGATAGCGCGTGTCGATACGGCCGATCATCCGGCCGACCACGAACATTGCGAACATCGTGCCGGCGCCGCGGGGCGCCATCGCGAGGCCGGCGGTCGCCACCGGATAGTTCATCAAGGTCTGCAGGAACGGCGACAGCAGCGCCAAACTGCCGAACAGCACGACCGCGAGGCTGAACATGAAGAACAGCCCGGTCACGAAATTGCGATCCTTGAACAGCGCCGGGGTCACGAACGGGTGCTTGGCCGTCAGGCTGTGGGCGACAAAGAGGTAGAAGCACAGCCCCGCCAGCACCGCCTCGACGATGATCTCGGTCGAGCCGAACCAGTCGAGCAGCTCGCCGCGGTCGAGCATCATCTGCATCGATCCGACCGCCACGCCCAGCATGCTGAAGCCGAACCAGTCGAAGCGCGCGTAGCGGTTGCGCGACGTCTCGGTGAGGAAGGTCACGATGCCGAGCAAGGCCAAGATGCCGAACGGCACGTTGATGTAGAATACCCAGCGCCAGCTGTACTGATCGGTCAGCCAGCCGCCCAAGGTCGGGCCGATGACCGGGCCGACCGTGACGCCGACACCCCACATCGCCATGGCGTAGCCGTGCTTCTCGCGCGGCCAGGTGTCGAGCAGCACCGATTGCGACATCGGCACCAGCGCCGCGCCGAACACGCCCTGCAGCAGCCGGGCCAGCACGATCTCGGTGAGCGAGCCGGCAAGGCCGCACAGCACCGAGGCCATCGTGAACCCGACGACCGCCCCGAGGAACAGGCGCTTGCGGCCGAACCGACCGGCCAGCCAACCGGTCACCGGCGTCATGACCGCGGCCGCGACGATGTAGGACGTCAACACCCAGTTGATCTGC
>JACQAI010000354.1 GCA_016195115.1 Pseudomonadota bacterium | reverse complement strand
GGCGATCGGCCAAGTCGGCGCCATCGTGCTGGGTGCCGCCATCGGCTGGCGCTTCCTGCCCGGGACGGTCGTCGGCGCCGCCCGGCCGCTGCCGGTGACGATCGGACGCCGGCTCGCCCTCGGCGCGCTGGCGGCGTTCGTCCTCTTGTTGATCGGCCTGCCGATCGTCGCCGCCGCGCTGCCGGATCATGCGATCGCGCTGTTCAGCAGCTTCTACCGGTCGGGCGCGCTGGTGTTCGGCGGCGGCCACGTCGTGCTGCCGCTGCTCCAGCAGGCGGTCGTGCCGCCGGGCTGGGTCGACAACGACACGTTTCTGGCGGGTTACGGCGCCGCCCAGGCGGTGCCCGGCCCGCTGTTCACGTTCGCCGCCTATCTCGGTACCGCCATGGTGCCGGCGCCGAACGGCTGGCTGGGCGGCGTCATCTGTCTGGTCGCGATCTACCTGCCGTCCTTCCTGCTCCTGCTCGGCGTGCTGCCCTATTGGGACGCGCTGCGGCGCCGGACCGACGTGCGCGCCGCGCTCACCGGGGTCAACGCCGCCGTGGTCGGGCTGCTCCTGGCGGCGCTCTACACCCCGGTGTGGACCAGCGCGATCCACACGGCCGCCGACTTCGCGCTCGCGCTCGTGGCGTTCCTGCTGCTGGTCCTGTGGCGGGTGCCGCCCTGGCTCGTGGTCGTTCTGGGCGCCCTCGCCGCGGCGGTGCTCCCGCACGTTGTCTGATCAAGGTTCGAGAGATGAAAGGAGAGGCGTCGTGATCCGTTGTCGTGTGGCGACGATCGTCCTGGGCATCGTCCTGACGGTGCCGGCTTCCGCGCAGACCGGGCCCAATCAGGCGACGGCAGCGCCGCCCGTCTATCGCCCCGGTCTCGGTGATCTCATGACCATGGACGGTGCAGCCGCGCCACATCAAACTCGCGTTCGCCGGGCGGGAGAGGAACTGGAGCTATGCAGCCTACGAGCTGCACGAGTTGGAGGAGGCCTTCGAGCGGGCCGCGCGCAGCTGGCCGACGTGGCGCGCGGTGCCGATCGCCGAGATGATGACCTCCCTGACCAAGCAGCCAATGGCGGCGTTGACCGAGGCGATCAAATCCGCCGACACGATGCGCTTCGCCGCCGCCTATGGCCAGCTGACCGAGGTCTGCAACACGTGTCATCAGGGCGCCAATCGCGGCATGATCGCGATCCGCGTCCCGGATTCCTCGCCATTCTCCGACCAGGACTTCCGACCGCCCAAGCAATGAGCGAGGCGATCTGCGCATCGAGGCGGGCTCCCCTACCGCACGATCTTCTTCTTCGTGACCTGTACGCCGCGGAAGTGGGGCTGGTCGCCCCCGCGCCGAACGCGCCCACCGGCCTCGTCAACGTCGAGACCGGCCAAGTGCATCCCGTGGTGTGGTGAGGGTCATGAAGGCATCGAAATCCGACGGAGCACGCAAGCGACGGGGTAAGGGACCGGCGCGAACCCACCGGACTCTTCAGTCGCACGAGGCGATCGCCGATCTCATCGGTTCGATCGATACGCCTCCGGCCGACCTGAGCGCACGGGCGAAGCGATACCTGAAGACGACCGGCTATGGCCGCGCCCGCCCTCGTTGACACGGGTTTGCTCGCTCTGCGCGGATTGACCCGATCAGAAAAAGAATCGTCATCCCGGCGAAAGCCGGGATCCAGGAGTCGCACGCATGGTGTCCGTCACTTGCCCCTGGATCCCGGCTTTCGCCGGGATGACGGTATGGGGATGATTCCATCTGATCCAATCCCACTCTAGCGCTGGGCGTATTGGGTTTTGCCGAACAGCACTTCGCGGCGGACGGGATCCATCGGCGCGGCGTAGTTGACCTGGTGGTCGGTGAGCACGGCGAGGCCGCGCGGCACCGCCGGCCGCGCATTGATGGCGTCGAACCAGCGCTTGACGTGGGGGAACGCATCGAGGCTGTGGCCCTGGCGCTCGATGTGGCGCGCCCACGGGAACGCCGCCATGTCGGCGATCGAGTAGGCGCCGGCGAGATGCTCGGCCTCGCCGAGCCGGCGGTTCATGACGTTGTAGAGCCGGCCGGCCTCGTTGGTGTAGCGCTCGATCGCATAGGGAATCTTGTCGGGCGCGTAGCCGCGGAAGTGATGGGCTTGTCCGAGCATGGGGCCCAACCCGCCCATCTGGAACATCAGCCACTCGACGCAGACGTAGTGCCCGACCTTGTCCTTCGGCATGAACGTGCCGGTCTTGTCGGCGAGGTAGAGCAGGATGGCGCCGGACTCGAACAGCGGCAGCGGTTTGCCGCCGGGGCCGTCCTGATCCACAATCGCGGGCATCTTGTTGTTCGGGCTGATCTTGAGGAAATCCGGCTTGAACTGATCTCCCTTGCCGATGTCGATCGGGATGACGGTGTAGGGCAGGCCCATCTCCTCGAGCGCGATATGGACCTTGTGCCCGTTGGGGGTTGGCCAGGTATAGAGATCGATCATCGTCGTTCCTCCAATCGGGCTTTCGGTATGAATCATTCCATCCGCGCGACTCTGGGTAAAGTCTTCGCGCTGTTCGACGCGGCGACGCGGCGCGCGGTCGGCGGGCTGTTCGCCTGGATGCTGCTCGGCGCGCTGTTCGAGATGGCCGGCACCGCGCTGCTGGTGCTGTTCCTCGACATCGTCGCCAGCCCCGCGGCGATCCCCGAGCGCATGGGCGCCGTCTACCGCGCTGTCGAGGCCCGCGATCCGCTGCACTTCATCCTGTGGTTCGGCGTCGCCATCGCCGGGCTCTTCATGGTCAAGAACGCGCTGATCGCCTGGGTGGTCTATCGCCAGAACCGCTTCGCCCAGGTCAAGCAGTCCGACTTCTCGGCGGCCCTGATGGCGGCCTATCTCGACCGGCCCTACAGCTTCCACCTCAACCACAACAGCGCGTTCCTGTTGAACAAGATCGTCACCGCGACGCCGCTCTTGTTCCTCGGCGCGCTGCTGCCGTTCCTCGAGATGACGCTCGAGGGGCTGCGCTGCGCCGGCACCTTGGCGGTGCTGTTCGCCACCGACTTCTGGGCGACCCTCGGCACCGCCGCGATCCTGGGCGGCCTCGCCTGGGGTTTCTTCGGCGCCATCCAGAGCCGGCTGGTCGCGTGGGGTGCGGCGATGACCTTGGGCTTCGCGCGCTGTTACCAGGCGGTCAACCAGGGGCTCGGCTCGGTGAAGGAGATCAAGGTGC
>JACQAI010000040.1 GCA_016195115.1 Pseudomonadota bacterium | reverse complement strand
CTGACCGAGTCTTGGCGTGGGTCTCGTCCGCCCCTGGGGCACGCGCGCCCCGCTCCGAAGCCGTTTACATCAGGAAAATAAGCCGGTCGGCCGATGGACCCGCCCGTCGGCGTCGCGCTATCGTTTGCGTCAGCGGGCGACAAGGCGCTGACGTCGCCCCCGGTGTCGATGGTGAAGACGCGGCCGTTCGCCACCACCGGGCCGGCATAGAGCTGCGACCGGCTGTCGGTGCCGCTGCCGATGCTCGTGCGCCACGCCCGGCGCAGCTCGTCCGGCAGCTCGAGATGGAACATCACGTGGTCGGGATAGCCGCCGGCCTGCGGCCAGTCGGGATTGCGCTGCGGCCGCGGCAGCTTGACGGCCTCGTCGGCCAAGCGCGGATCGGGCTCGAAGTCGCGCGTCGTCTGCAGCACGGCGATGCGCTTGCCCGGCAGCGGCGTCTTGGCCTTGCTGGTGCCGAGAAAATCGAACCAGTCGCACGCCGACAGCGTGCCGGCGATCGCCAGCACGCAAGCCCAACCGATCGTCCGCGACAGCACCGTCACCGTCCCCGCGCTCATTCGTCCAAGGTTTTCAGGAGCTCAGCGGCGCGCGCCCGGATGCCCGCCGGCGTCGTCGCGTCATCGGCCAGGCGCGTCAGGCCGGCGCGCGCCTCGGCCGCGTTGCCGGCGCGCAGCGCCGCAACTGCGACCAGCTCGCGCGCCGTGAAGCGCCAGGGACTGGTCTCGGCCAGCAGCGCCTGCAGGCGCTGCGTCAGCGCCGCGGCATCCTCGCGGTCGGCGCGGTATCCGGCCGCCAACAGGATCGCGAGGTCGCGGAACTGCCGATCGGCGCCATTGTCGGCCGCGATCGCGTCGTAGCGCTGCACGGCGCCGTCGACGTCGCCCTTGCGCGCCAGGAGGTCGGCCTCGTAGAGCCGGGCCAAGGTCGCGTAACCGCCGCCGGCGTCGCGCGCCAGCGCGTCCAGCGCCTGGGTCGCGCCGGCGAGGTCGCCGCCGTCGGCCAGCTCCGCGGCCCGGGCGAAGCGCGCGCCTTCGGCGGCGCGTGCCGCGGCCTGGCGCTGCTGCCAAAACTCGTAGCCGGCGACCGCGAGCACGAGCAGGACGGCGGCGCCGTAGACGTAGTTCTGGTAGCGCTGCCACCACCGCTTGAAGCGGTCGCTGCGCAAGTCCTCTTCGATTTCACGGATAATGTCGTCGACCACGCGAGCGCCCGCGCTGGGGGTTGCCAAAGGTGGCGCAAGGTAGCGCCGGCCCCCGGCGAACGCAAACGGCCCTTTGGCGCATGCCCCGCCGGGTGAGCGATGGCCGCCAGCGCCCTGGTACCGTTCACTTTCTGGAACCTGACGCGGCGGGAGCTGCGCCCTGCCGCGCTAGGCCCGCCGCCACTTGATCGCGGAGCCGACCGCAGCGGCCTGCTCGCGCGGTCCCTCGCCGGTCGCCGCGATCTGCTGCATCGCCGCGGCCAGATCACAAGGCTGGCCCGGCGGTGGCGCACGCCCGCCGGTCGCGAAGCGGCCGTGATACTGCAGGCGCATGTCGCGGCTGTAGCCGAAGAATTCCGGAGTCACGGTCGCCCCGTAGGCGCGCGCCACCGCCTGGCTCTCGTCCCACAAATAGGGGAATCCGAAGCGGTGCTCGGCCGCGACGCGCTGCATGTTTTCGAAGCTGTCCTCGGGATAGGCCGCCGTGTCGTTCGGCATGATGGCGACCGCGCCGATACCCGACCGGCGCAGCACGGCGAGCTCGGCCACCAGCCGGTCGAGCACGCCCTTCACGTGCGGGCAATGGTTGCACAGAAACATGACGACGGTCCCGGACGGCCCGCGCACGTCGGCGAGGCGCCACAACCGGCCGCCGACACCGGTCAACGCGAACTCGACCGCCGGCCGTCCGAAATCGCACACCTGACCCTGCGCCGCCATTCGACCCGGATCCCTGAATGCCGTTCAAATCCCTGATATCGTACACACTTTGGCCGGCCCTGGCGGCCTTTTCGCGGCCGGCCCGGCGGCGCCACGGCGGGCTGGACGGACGCACCAAATTGGGAAAGACTTGAATTGTAACGATCCCAGTTGGGATCGCTCTCGGGGAGAAGCGATGGACGGGCGCGATGGCTAATCTCATCCGGCTCAGCGACCGTCGGCGCCTGCATCGTCGGATCTTCTTCACCCGCAGAGAACTCAACCTCCTGCTCGGGGTCTACAGCCGCAAGGTGTCGTCGGGCGAGTGGCGCGATTACGCGATCGACCACCAGCCCGGCATGGCGGTGTTCTCGATCTTCCGGTCGAGCCTGGAGCGTCCCCTGTTCGCCATCGCGAAGTGCGCCGGCGTCGCCCAGCGCAGCGCCGCGAGCGGTCCCGCGCACGGTCCGTACGTGGTCTTCAGCGGTCGCCAGAAGCTGAAGCAGGGCAAGACACTGGAAGAAGTGGTGGATATCCTCGACCGGCGGCTGGAGCTCGTCACCGGCTGATGCCGTCCCGCCGCGTCGCGTGGCTGCCGTCCCAGGAGGTCGATTCCGTGCCGGACACCGTTCCGCATAGCGAGCTGACGCGCGACGGCACGATCGGCGCCGGCTCGGGCGACCGGGACGCCGAGGTCGGCCGCGCTGCGCTGAGCGCGATCGGCACGCAAGCCGCCTGAACCGGATGGCACCGACCCTTCTGGTGTCCCGCCGCCTGCCGCCCGTGGTCGAGCAGCGGGCCGCGGCGAGCTACAGCGCACGCCTCAACGCCAACGACGAGCCCTACTCGGCCGAGCGCCTGCTCGCGCTCGCGCAAGGCGCCGACGGACTCCTGGTGTGCCCCGGCAACACGGTCGACGCCGCACTGATCGGCCGCCTGCCCGCCTCGGTCAAGATCGTCGCGACCTACTCGGTCGGCTTCGATCACATCGACGTCAAGGCGGCGGCGCAGCGCGGCCTGGTCGTGACCAACACGCCCGAGGTGCTGACCGACGCCACCGCCGACACCGCCATCCTCCTGATGCTCGCGGCGGCGCGGCGCGCCGGCGAAGGCGAACGCCTGCTGCGCGCCGGCCAATGGGACGGCTGGAGGCCGACCCAGCTGCTCGGCACGCACGTCTCGGGCAAGCGCCTCGGCATCTTGGGCATGGGCCGCATCGGCCAGGCGGTTGCCAAGCGCGCCCGTGGTTTCGACATGGTGATCCACTACAGCGACATCCGTCGCCTGGGGCCGGCGCAGGAGCAAGGCGCGATCTACCACGCCGATCCCGACGAACTGCTCGGCCATGTCGACGTGCTGTCGCTGCACATGCCGGGCGGCGCCGACACCGCAAAGTTTCTCAACGCGGCACGACTGGCTCGCCTGCCCAAGGGCGCCGTCGTGGTCAACTCGGCGCGCGGCACCCTGGTCGACGACGATGCCCTGATCGCGGCGCTCAAGTCGGGGCACATCGCGGCGGCCGGGCTCGACGTCTACGCCAACGAGCCCCACCTGCATGCGGGCTACCGCACGCTCGAGAACGTCTGCCTCTTGCCCCATCTCGGCAGCGCCACGGTCGAGACGCGCAACGCCATGGGTTTTCGGGCGCTCGACAATCTCGATGCCTTCTTCGCCGGCAAGCCGCCGCCCGACCGCGTGGCGTGAGGTTGCCATGAGACGGTTCGCCGCGGCCGCGCTCGCCGCCGCCGCGTTGCTCGCGGTGGCCGCGCCGGCGCGCGCTCAAAGCTTTCCGAGCAAGCCGGTGCGCATCGTGGTCGGCTTCGCGGCCGGCGGCGGCTCCGATACCGCGACGCGGCTGTTCGCCGCCAAGCTGACCGAGATCTGGAACCAGCAGATCCTGGTCGACAACCGCGGCGGCGCCGGCGGCGTGCTGGCCGCCGAGCTGGTGGCGCGCGCCGCCCCCGACGGCTACACCCTGCTGAATTGCGGCATCTCGCACGTGCTCCGGATGTTGCTCTACAAGAACCTGACCTTCGACGCGGTGAAGGATTTCGCGCCGATCTCGCCGATCGCGACCTTCGCCAACGTCCTGATGGTGCACCCGAGCTCGCCGTTCAGGACCTTGGGCGAGTTCCTCGCCTATGCGCGGGCCAACCCCGGCAAGCTGCACTACGGCTCCTCGGGCGTCGGCGGCTCGATCCACTTCACCACCGAGCTGTTCAAGTCGATGGCCGGCATCGACCTCGTGCACGTGCCCTACAAGGGCGGCGGGCCGGCGTTCGCCGATTTGCTCGCCGAGCAGATCGACGTCATGTTCGACAACACCACCACCGCGACCGGGCCGTTGCGGGCGGGCCAAGTGCGCCCGCTCGGCATCTCGAGCCCGACGCGCTGGCCGTCGCTGCCCGACCTGCCGACGATCTCCGAGGCCGGCGTGCCGGGCTACAACATCCTGCCGTTCTATGGCCTGTGCGCACCGGCGCACGTGCCTGAGCCGATCCTCGACAAGCTCAACGCCGACACCGTGCAGGCGCTGAATTCGCCCGACCTGAAACAGCGCTTCGCCGACCAGGGCATCATCGCGGCGCCGATGACGCGCGCCGAATACACCGCCTTCCTCGACAACGAGCTGGCGACCTGGTCGCGCGTCATGAAGGAAGCCAACATCACGGCGGATTAGCGGCTCGGCCCCTGCGGCGGCACGCCAAAGTAGCGCTCGATCAACGCGACGTTCATCAGGTTGTCGCGCCACAGCGCATCAAATACATCACCCGCGACCGGCACGACGCCGAGGCCGAAATCGATTGCGATGTTGACGACCATGCGCGCCAGCAGGCCGGCCGGCACGCCGAGGCGCCAGGCCTCGCCGACGATGTAGAGGCTGAGCGCGGCGGTCAGCGCGTCGCCGGCGCCCGGAATCAGGCCGATTAGCGGATCCCAGCCGACCCGCACCGTGGTGCCGGGGATCACGAACGCGGCGTCCATCAGGGTCGCCAGGCGACGCAGGCGCCGGAGCTTGCGCTCCAGGCCGGCGCGGTCGGGTGCGCCGGCGCGCGAATTCCAGGCGGCGTCGGTCATGACGCTCAAGGTGGCCGCCGCGGGCGCCCGCCGCAAGGGTCAGGCGATGTCGCCGACCACGCGCACGCGCGTGCGCAGGCTGTTGCCCGGCAGGTAGGCGATCGGCAGGTCCTCGACCTCGACCAATTTCAGACTCGCGGCGGCCGCGCCGGCCTTGATCGCGCGCGCCTCGGCGATCGCGCGCGCCGCGGCGATCGCCTGGTCGCGGGTCATGTCCTGGAAGATCTGGTCGACCTCGCCGCTGACCTGGGCGATCGCCGCGCCG
>JACQAI010000222.1 GCA_016195115.1 Pseudomonadota bacterium | reverse complement strand
TTTGCGAATTGGAACTATTCCAATATCAATCCAAGGAGTAAGGTTAATGCTGACCGTTGGCGACAAATTCCCGGCCTTTGCGCTCAAAGCCGTCACATCCGGCGACCCCAAGGCCGCGTTCGAGACCGTCACGAACGCGAGCGACCGGGGCAAGTGGCTGGTCGTGTTCTTCTGGCCCAAGGACTTCACCTTCGTGTGCCCGACCGAGATCGTCGGCTTCAACGATCTCGCCGGCGCGTTCGGCGACCGCGACGCCGAGCTGCTCGGGGTCTCGACCGACAGCGAGTACGTCCACGCCGCGTGGCGGCGCCATCACGAGGATCTTGCCGGCGTCAAGTTTCCGTGGCTTGCCGACCTCAAGCGCGAGCTAAGCGCCGCGGCCGGCGTGCTCGACAAGACCGAGGGCGTCGCACTGCGCGCGACCTTCATCGTCGATCCCGCGGGCATCGTGCGCTACGTCCAGGTCAACGACCTGTCGGTCGGGCGCAATCCGCAGGAGGTGCTGCGCACCCTCGACGCGCTGCAGAGCGACGAGCTCTGCCCGTGCAACTGGCAGAAGGGCGAGCCGACCCTGCAAGCCGCGTAACTGTCACGCCATGCCGCGGGTCTGCGGACCCGCGGCGCTTTTCTTGGAGTTTCCGATGTCGATCGAAAGTTTGAAGTCGGCGCTGCCCGACTACGCCAAGGATTTGAAGCTCAACCTGTCGAACGTGCTCGCGACGCCGGGCATGACGCCGGCGCAGCTCTGGGGCACTGCCCTCGCGGCCGCGCTCGCGGCGCGCAACCCGACGGTGATTCGGGCCGTCGCCGTCGAGGCGGCGCAGCACGTCGACGCGCCCACGCTGTCCGCGGCCAAGACCGCGGCCGCCGTGATGGCGATGAACAACGTCTACTACCGCTTCACCCATCTGGCCTCGACCCCGGACTACCGCACCATGCCGGCGCGCTTGCGCATGAACGCGCTGACCGGGCACGGTGCCGCACCGCTCGATTTCGAGCTGTGGTCGCTCGCGGCCTCGGCGATCAACGGCTGCGGCTTGTGCATCGATTCCCACGAGCGCGAGGTCGTGAAGAAGGGCGCGTCCAAGGAGTTGGTGCAGAACGTCGTCCGCCTTGCCGCGGTGATCCAGGCGGTCGCGGTGACGCTCGAAGGCGCCGACGCGCTCGCCGAGGCGCCGGCCGCGTGAGCATGGTGGCGGACTTGTAACGTACGCCTTTTGGGCGTACGTTACGGCTCTTCGTTTCCCTGGAGGGGATATGCCGAGAACCGCACGGCGACAGGAGCGCATCAGTCTTCGGATAAGCCCCCAATCAAAACGCAAGCTCGAACGCGCGGCCGCCTACGCAGAGAAGACGCTGACCGACTTTGTTATCGACGTTGCCCTCCAGAGGGCCGACGCTGTGGTCCGTGAACAGGCCGTCATCACGGTTACCAACGACGAGTGGGAGCGGTTTCATAAGCTTCTGCTCAATCCACCGAAGCCGAACAAGCGCCTGAGGAAGGCGTTCGCAGATCACGCGCGGGTTGTTCGTTCGTGAGCTTCCCGCCCGGCTCGATTGATATCGAGCCGCTCGAGTCGCTCCACGACCGCGGGGCCTTTTCCTGCGGTAAAGAGTCGCTCGATCGCTATCTGCGACAGCAAGCGACTCAGGACATTCGGCGCGGCGTCGCTAACGTGTTCGTCGCCGTTGCGCCCCAAGAACGCGGGCGCATTCTCGGTTTTTTCACCCTGAGCGCAGTGTCCGTCGTTCCCACCGAACTTCCGGCAGATATCGCCAAGCGTCTGCCTCGATATCCGATTCCAGCGGGATTGATCGGGCGTCTCGCCGTTGATCGTAGCGTGGCGCGACGGGGCCTTGGCGGCATCCTGCTCTCCGACGCGATCCAGAAAGCCATGACGGCGGCTGAGATCGTGGCAATGTCGGCGATTGTCGTCGATCCGATCGACGACGAGGCGCGAGCATTCTATTCAGCATTTGGTTTCCGATCGCTGGAAGGCCCGCAACATCGAATGTTCCTGACGCTATCGCGATCGGCGAAGTAAGCAGGTCTAGGAAACACGGAGGGCCGGCTGATGGTCGTCGTGGGCGAGGCACCAGGCATCGTGGAGATTCGTCTGTCGGTCGATGAGTTGACCGTGCTCGACAATGCGCTCAACGAGGTTTGCAACGGAGTGCACATCGACGAGCTCGAGTTCCAGACCCGATGGGCTGGGATCGTACGAGGCTACGGGCGCTGCTCGCTACCATTGGCGGTGCTTCAGAGGCCCAACTGACTTTGTGCTGGCCTGGAACACTTGCCGCCGCTAGAGACGGGCGCTAGCTTGGCGCGCTCTCACCTCCCGTCCGACCGGTGCGTCCCATGGCCTTGCTGTCGTCGCGTCTCGCCAACGTTCAGCCGTCGCCGACCATCTTCGTCACGCAGAAGGCGCGCGCGCTCAAGGCGGCCGGGCGCGACGTCATCGGCATGGGCGCGGGCGAGCCCGACTTCGACACGCCCGACCACGTCAAGGCGGCGGCCAAGGCGGCGATCGATCGCGGCGAGACCAAGTACACCGACGTCGACGGCACGCCGGAGCTCAAGCGCGCGATCGTCGAAAAATTCAAGCGCGAGAACGGGCTCGACTACAAGCTCGAGCAGATCACCGTCGGCACCGGCGGCAAGCAGATCCTGTTCAACGCCTTGATGGCGACGCTCGACAAGGGCGACGAGGTCATCATCCCGGCGCCCTACTGGACCTCCTATCCCGACATGGTCGCGCTGTGCGACGGCACGCCGGTGCCGGTGATGTGCGGCGAGAACACCGGCTTCAAGCTCGGCGCCGAGGCGCTCGAGGCCGCGATCACGCCGCGCACCAAGTGGCTGATCCTGAACTCGCCGTCGAATCCGACCGGCGCCGGCTACACGCGCGCCGAGATCAAGGCGCTGACCGAGGTGTTGCTGCGCCATCCCCACGTTTGGGTGATGACCGACGACATGTACGAGCATCTGGCCTATGACGGCTGGGAGTTCTCGACCCCGGCCCAGATCGAGCCGCGTCTCTACGACCGCACGCTGACGTGCAACGGCGTCTCCAAGGCGTACGCCATGACGGGCTGGCGCATCGGCTACGCCGGTGGACCGGTCGCGCTCATCAAGGCGATGGCGATCCTGCAGTCGCAATCGACCTCGAACCCGAGCTCGGTGTCGCAGGCGGCCTCGGTCGCGGCGCTGTCGGGCAGCCTCGACTTCATCACCGAGCGCAACGCCATCTTCAAGCAGCGTCGCGACATCTGCGTCGATCTCTTGAACAAGGCGCCGGGATTGTCGTGCCTCAAGCCGGACGGCGCGTTCTACGTCTATCCGTCGTGCGCCGGCACGATCGGCAAGCGCACGCCGTCGGGCCAGGTGATCGAGACCGACACCGACTTCGTCACCTATCTGCTCGAGGCCGAGGGGGTCGCGGTGGTGCAGGGCGCGGCGTTCGGCCTGTCGCCCTATTTCCGCATCTCCTACGCGATCGCGACCGAGCAGGTCGAGGAAGCCTGCCGGCGCATCCAGCGCGCCTGCCAGGCGCTGAGCTGAGCCGCGAAACCTTTTCGCCGCGGGCGGCGAACAGGGGGCGGCAAGGAGGGCACAGCCCATGTTGATCAAGGTCAGGCGCGGCTGGGAGCTGCCCGAGGCGGCGGCGACATCGGAGAGCGTGTTCGTCAACCGCCGTACGGTGCTCCAGTCCCTCGGGTTGGGCGCGATTGCCGCGAGCCTGCCCGGCGTGCACGCCGCGCGCGCCGATGCGATCGCCTATCCGTTTGCGAAGAACGAGAAGTACACCGTCGACCGCCTGATCACGTCCGAGGAGATCAACACGACCTACAACAATTTCTACGAGTTCGGCTCGCAGAAAACGATTTCGAAAGCCGCGCAGAAGCTCACCACCAAGCCGTGGACGGTGACGTTCGACGGGTTGGTCGAGAAGCCGATCACGATCGACGCCGAGGCCCTGCTCGCCCAGATGCCGCGCGAGGAGCGGGTCTATCGCCATCGTTGCGTCGAGGCGTGGTCGATGGTGGTGCCATGGTCGGGCTTCGCACTCGCCGACATGGTCAAGTTCGCCAAGCCGCTGGGCTCGGCCAAGTACGTCAGGTTCGAGACCTTCTCGCGGCCCGACGAGGCGCCGGGCATGCGCCAGTTCTGGTATCCGTGGCCCTATATCGAGGGCGTCACCATGGCCGAGGCGATGAACGAGCTCGGCTTCATGGTCACCGGCGCCTACGGCAAGACGCTGGCGAAGTCGATGGGCGCGCCGCTGCGCCTGCATCTGCCGTGGAAGTACGGCTTCAAATCGATCAAGTCGATCGTCAAGGTCAGCTTCACCGAGGAGCGACCGAAAACCTTCTGGGAAGCCATCCAGTCCAGCGAATACGGCTTCTGGGCCAACGTCAATCCGCAGGTGCCGCACCTGCGTTGGAGCCAGGCGACCGAGCGCGTGCTCGGCAGCGACGAGCGCGTGCCGACCAAGCTGTTCAACGGCTACGCCGAGTATGTCGCCGACCTCTACAAGGACCTCGCGAAAGAGCGCCTCTGGGCTTGACCGGCGAGAGCCCGTCCCTAGGAAAAAAATCGCCGGGCCCGAGGGCCCGGCGAGGTAAACAGGGAGGCTTCACGTCTGGGAGGTGAGGATCGAGAAGATCCTCATCCGGGCGGGGAGCCCGGAAGGGGTCGCTGCAGAGCAGCTACCACTGCCTAGAGACATAGGGTCCGCCCGGCTCCGGCGGTATCGTTAAAACCACATCCAAGCCATGCGGGGTGCGCATGGCTTGGCCAGGGCGCGCGCGCCGCTGGCCCGGACCGGGTCAGAAGTTCTGGTTGGCCACCTTGCGGAGCAGGAAATCGCGCAGCACCGCGATGCGCTTGGAGTTGCGCAGCTCCTCCGGGTAGACGAAGTAGGCCGGCACCGCCGGCGCCTCGACCTCGGGCAGCAGCCGCACCAGGCTGGTGTCCTCGCGGGTCATGTAGTCGGGCAGGGCGGCGATCCCGACCCCGGTCTGCACCGCCTTGAAGATGGCGAAGAAGTTGTTCACCTCGAGCGCGGTGCGGTGGGAGAAGTCGTTGCCGCCGGCGCGCAGGATCCAGTTGGCGTCGGGGAACGGCAGGTGGGTGGCGCTGCCGTAGGTGATCAGCCGATGGTCCTGCAACTCGTCGATGCGCCGCGGCACGCCGTGGCGGCGCAGATAGCCGGGCGCGGCGTAGAGATGGAAATGGAAGGTCGCGAGGTGGCGCTGGATCAGGTCGCCCTGGCGCGGCACCGTCATGCGGATCGCGACGTCGGCTTCGCGCATCGACAGGTCGAGCTCGTCGTCGTCGAGCAGCAGGGTCAGACTGATGTCGGGATAGAGATCGAAGAACTCGTGGATCCGCGGCGTCAGCCAAGTCGAGCCGAATGCCATCGTGGTGGTGATGCGCAGCGGCCCCTTGGGGCGATCCTTGCTCTCGTTGAGCATCGCCTCGGTCATCGCCAGCCTGGCGAAGATCTCCTTGGCGGTGCGGAACAAGAGTTCGCCCTGCTCGGTCAGGATCAGACCGCGCGCGTGGCGATGGAACAGCGGCACCGTCAGGCTGTCCTCGAGCGCGCTGATCTGGCGGCTGACCGCCGACTGGCTCAAGTTCAGGCCCTCGCCGGCGTGGGTGAAGCTTCCCGCCTCGGCGACCGCCAGGAACACCCGCAGCTTGTCCCAGTCCATCCCGCTCTCCCCGCGGTCGGCCGTGCCCCGCGCGTTCGTGCTCGCGTGCTCGTCGGCGCCGGCTACTCGGCCGCCCGGGCGATACGGGCTTCCTCCGTGGCGACGAATTTCTCGGCCTCGAGCGCACCCATGCAACCCATGCCCGCCGCCGTGACCGCCTGGCGGAACACCTTGTCCTTGACGTCGCCGGCGGCGAATACCCCGGGTACGCTGGTCGCCGTCGAATCGGCCGCGGTCTTGATGTAGCCCTCGGCGTCCATGTCGAGCTTGCCGCGGAACAGCTCGGTCGCCGGCGTGTGGCCGATGGCGACGAACACGCCCTCGACCGGCAGCGCCGCGACCGCGCCGGTCTTGACGTTGCGCAGCTTGACCGCGGTGACGTGCGGCGGCTCGTCGCCGCCGACGACCTCGTCGACCACGCTGTCCCACACCACCGTGACCTTCGGGTGGCTGAACAGCCGCGTTTGCAGGATCTTCTCGGCGCGCAGCTGGTCGCGGCGGTGGACCAGGGTCACCGACGAGGCGTGGTTGGTCAGATAGAGGGCTTCCTCGACCGCGGTGTTGCCGCCGCCGATCACCGCGACCGCGCGCTCGCGGAAGAAGAAGCCGTCGCAGGTCGCGCACGCCGACACGCCGAAGCCGCGGAATCTCTCCTCCGACGGCAGCCCGAGCCAGCGTGCGCTGGCGCCGGTGCAGACGATCACGGTGTCGCCGCGATAGAGCGCGCCCGAATCGCCGGTCGCGGTGAACGGCCGCCGGCTCAGGTCGATGTCGGTGATGAGGTCGAAGATGACCTCGGTGCCGACGTGCTCGGCCTGGGCCTTCATCTGGTCCATCAGCCACGGGCCCTGGATGACGTCGGCGAATCCGGGATAGTTCTCGACGTCGGTCGTGATCGTCAGCTGGCCGCCGGGCTGCATGCCCATCACCATGATGGGCTTGAGGTTGGCGCGCGCGGCGTAGATCGCGGCGGTGTAGCCCGCCGGCCCGGAGCCGATGATCAGAACCTTGGTGTGCTTAGCGTCGGCCATTCGGCAAGTCGTCCGTGTTGACTGGCATCAAGGGTAACGGTCGCCTGAGGGGCAAACAAGATGCCGCCGCCGCCCAGATGCGCTTAAGGGTGGCCGGCTTCAGATGCGTCCGCGCCGAATCGAACGCCAGGCACTCGCCCCACGTCGGCGCCGTGCGCCACGCCGCGCTGCCGCGCAGCATGTCGGCGATGGCGACACCGTTGGCCCGGAACACCGCGCGC
>JACQAI010000246.1 GCA_016195115.1 Pseudomonadota bacterium | reverse complement strand
CGCCAGCTCGTCAAAACCCCGGTCATCCCTTGGTTTCCCTACGTTTTCCGGCTGTTCGACCGGCCCGCATGATACACCGAACACGACCCCGTGGCATGGCTCAAGATCGCGCCGGCTGGGCGCCGCGGCCGGCCAGCAGGCCGTCCAGCAGCAACAGCCCGACCCCGACCGTGATCGCCGAATCGGCCAGGTTGAAGGCCGGCCAATGCCAGCCCGCGACGTGAAAATCAAGGAAATCGAAGACCGCGCCGAAGCGGCCGCGGTCGATCACGTTGCCGAGCGCGCCGCCGATCACCAGGCCGAGGCCGCCGGCGAGCAGCCCGCGCTCGGCACGCGCCAGCCACACCGCCAGGCCGGCCGCGACCGCGAGCGCGACCCCGCCCAACAGCCACGCGCCCCAGCCGTCGTGGCCCGACAGCATGCCGAAACTGACGCCCTTGTTCCACACCGGCACCAGATCGAAGAAGCCGGTCACCACCAGGGCGCGCGGCGGATCGAGCAGCAGGCCGATCATCCAGGCCTTGGTCGCCTGATCGAGCCCGACGACCAGCGCGGCCGCCAGCAATCCCCCGGCGAGGCGGCGGCGCTGGATCACGGCGCGACCTGGCCCAGCAGGGTGCGCGCCGCGGCGCTGTCGGCGGCGATCTGGCGCTTCAGGGCCTCGAGGTCGGGAAACTTCTGCTCCGGCCGGATGAAGCGCAGCAGCGCGACGTCGAGGCGGCGGCCGTAGAGGTCGCCGGCGAAGTCGAACAGGTGGGCTTCAAGGCGGACATCCCGGCCACCTACCGTCGGCCGCTCGCCCAAGTTGGCGACGCCGTCGAGCACCTGGCCGCTCTCGGTGCGGGCGCGCACCGCATAGACCCCGACGCGCGGGCGCAGATGGTCGCCGAGCGCGAGATTGGCGGTCGGGAAGCCGAGCAGCCGGCCGCGATGATCGCCATGGCGGACGTGGCCGAAGATCGCGAACGGCCGGCCGAGGATCGCCGCGGCGGCCTCGGGCTCGCCGACGCGCAAGAGATCGCGCGCGCGCGACGACGAGTAGGTCTCGCCGGCGGCGTCGCGCGCCGGCGCCACCGCGGTGACGCCGAAGCCGAGCTTGGCGCCGTGCTCGATCAACATGGTCGGGTTGCCGGCGCGGCCGCGGCCGAAGTGGAAATTGTCGCCGACCACGATGTGACGCACGCCGAGGCCGCCGACCAGCATGTCGCGCACGAAATCCTCGGCGGCGATGGCGGCGAAACCGCGGTGGAAGCGGAACACCACGGTGGCGGCGACGCCCAAGGTGGCGAACAGCTCGAGCTTGGCGCGCCGCGGCGTCAGGCGGAACGGCGGATCATCGGGTCGGAACACGGCGCGCGGATGCGGCTCGAACGTCACCACGAGGTGCGGAAGCGACAGGCTCGCGGCGATGCGCCCGGCCTCGGCGATCACCGCCTGGTGGCCGACATGCACGCCGTCGAAATTGCCGATCGCGAGCGCGACGCCGCGCAGGCTCGGCGGCAGGTCGCGGAGATGACGGATGACGCGCACTGGATGAATCAGCCGCAGCCCAGCCTAGCCGGCGCGCGACGGCACCATCACGACGGCCTCGCCTTCGATCACGACGGTGTCGCCGACCTGGCAGGTCGTGGTCAGGGTGACGCGGCGCTTGTCGGGGACGATCGCGGTCACGACGGCGCGCGCCACCACGGTGTCGCCGGCCCTGACCGGCGCCTTGAACTTGAGCGATTGGCTGAGATAGATCGCGCCCGGCCCCGGCAGCTTGGTGCCCAGCACCGTCGAGATAAAGCCGGCCGACAGCATGCCGTGGGCGATGCGGCCCTTGAACATGGTGCGCGCGGCGAACTCCTGATTGAGATGCACCGGATTGGTGTCGCCGGAGACGCCGGCGAACAGCACGATGTCGGCCTCGGTGACGGTCTTGGCGTAGCTCGCGCTCTGACCGATCGCGAGATCCTCGACGAACAAGCCGGCCAAATCGTCGGCGGTGGACATGGGCGCGCGCGCGCCTTTCGCAGCGTTGTCAGGACCATTGTGCGGCGCACAAGGGGCGGCACTATAACGTCCGATCTTTGGGGTCGCAACCGGCCGTCCGGCTCGGTATATCAAAGGGCAGTGCGCGCGTCGGCGGGGGCGGCAGGGGCGCCGGGCGCGCGCCGGAGGGCATCGGGGTGGGGCTCGATCGGCTGACGGTCCTGGTCGTCGAGGACAACAGCTTCGCGCGCAACATGATCGCCGAGATCCTGCGCGCGCTGAAGATCGGCCGCGTCGTCACCGCATCCGACGGCGCCGACGCGATCGGCATGCTGCGCCAAGCCTCCAAGCACAAGCTGGCCGCCAAGGTGCTCGGCTTCGACATCATCCTGTCCGACTACCTGATGTCGCCGATCAACGGCACCATGCTGCTGCGCTGGGTACGCCAGCACGACGATTGCCCGGACCGCTTCATGCCGTTCGTGATGATCAGCGGCGTCGCCGACCACGAGGTCGTGCGCGAAGCGCGCGACATGGGCACGACCGAGTTCCTGGCCAAGCCGTTCTCGGTCAAGTCGATCGCCGACCATATCCAGGTGCTGATCGACGCGCCGCGGCCGTTCATCTTCAGCAACGCCTATTTCGGCCCCGAGCGCCGGCGCCAGAAGCGCCCCTACCACGCCGCCGACCGGCGCGTCATCACGTCCGACGAGCAGCAGACCGTCTACACCACGACCAAGCTCAAGAACCCCGACCCCAAGATCAAGACGTTCATCTTCAACCTGCCCAACCGGCTGCGCGAGAAGGTCATGGGGCTCGGCAAGGGCGGCCCGATGACGATCGATCCCGAGATCCTCAAGGCCGCCGAGCAGCAGCTCGACCGCATGGAGACCGACTATTCCGACTGGGTGCGCGGCACCGTCAAGCAGCTGAGCGACGCCTACGAGAAGGCGCTGGTCGACGACCGCGCGCGCACCGCCGCGGTGGCGCAGATCAACCGCATCTCGCACGACTTGCGCGGCCAGGGCACGACGTTCGGCTATCCGCTCATCACGGTGTTCGGCAATTCGCTTCACGAGTGCACGGTCAAGATCGACAAGGTGCCCGACAAGCTGCTCGAATTCGTGCGCGCGCACATCGACGGCATCACGGCGGTGATCCGCGACCGCATCAAGGGCAGCGGCGGCGCCATCGGCACCGAGCTGGTCGAGAGCCTGGAGCGCGCACGCACGCGGCTCGCCAGCGCGGTGGAATGAACCGGAGCGGCCGCCGCGCGGCCGCGACCAACAAAGGGAGGACGCCACCATGCTGGACCGGAGACATTTTCTGCACGGCGCGGGCGCCGTCGCGGCCACCGCCGCCGCCGGCCTGCCGCGATCGGGATGGGCCGCCGAGCGTCCCAAGCTGTCCGACGAGCTGCCGGCGGGCACGCGCGAGGCCGCGGTGCTCGACGCGCTGCCGGGCAAGCAGCCGCTGATCAAGCTCAGCTACCGGCCGCCCAATTACGAGACGCCGCTCAACTACTTCTCGAGCGTGATCACGCCCAACGACGCGTTCTTCGTGCGCTACCATCTGGCCGACATCCCCGAGGTCGACATCCGGACCTGGAAGCTCAAGGTCGGCGGCGCCGGCGCGAGCACGCCGCTCGAGCTGGCCTTGGCCGAGCTCCGGCGCTTCGAGCAGGTCGAGGTCACCGCGGTGTGCCAGTGCTCGGGCAACCGGCGCGGCCTGTTCAACCCGCACGTCGCGGGCGTGCAGTGGGGCGTCGGCGCCATGGGCAACGCGCGCTGGAAGGGCGTCCGGCTCAAGGACGTGCTCGCCAAGGCGGGCGTGCGCAAGGAGACGGTCGAGGTCGTGCTCGACGGCGCCGACGGGCCGGTGATCGACAAGACCCCCGATTTCGTCAAGAGCATCCCGATCTGGAAGGCGCTCGACGACACCGTGCTGATCGCGCTCGAGATGAACGGCCAGCCGCTGCCGTCGTGGAACGGCTTCCCGGCGCGCCTGGTCGTGCCCGGCTGGACCGGCACCTATTGGATGAAGCACCTGACCTCGATCGAGCTGGCGCAGAAGCCCTACGACGGCTTCTGGATGAAGTCGGCCTACCGCATCCCCAAGGGCAAGTTCGCGCTGGTCGACCGTTTCTTGAGCCAGGAGACCGAGGTCAACACGCCGATCACCGAGATGGTGGTCAACTCGCTGATCACCGGCCCGGCACCGGGCCAGCGCATCGCCGCGCGCCAGCCCGTGGCGGTCACCGGCATCGCCTGGGACGGCGGCTACGGCATCCAGTCGGTCGAGGTCTCGGCGGACAACGGCGCGACCTGGCAACCGGCGACCCTGGGCGACGATCCCGGCCGCTTTTCGTTCCGGGCGTTCTCGGCGCGGCTCAACTTCGCCAAGCCGGGCGCCCAGACGATCCTGGCCAAGGCGACCAACCGGCTCGGCGCGTCGCAGCCGCGCGAGCTGATCCAGAACCCGGCGGGCTACCACCACAATCTGGTGGCGCGCGTCGCCGTCACCGTGGCGTGAGGAGGCGGCGATGAAAGCGATCATTCTCGTGGTGGGTGCGTGGTTCTTGCTCGCGCCGGCGGC
Source organism: Pseudomonadota bacterium (assembly GCA_016195115.1). GTDB lineage: Bacteria > Pseudomonadota > Alphaproteobacteria > Elsterales > Elsteraceae > JACQAI01. The sequence continues at coordinate 7,157 of JACQAI010000246.1, read as the reverse complement.
ATCAGCCGACGAGCAACCCGTGACGCTCAAGAACGCGCCCGGCCGCGATGCCGTCGAGGGCAACTGCGGCTCCTGCCACAGCCTCGACTACATCCAGACCAATTCGCCGTTCCCGTCGGCGGCGCTGTGGGACGCCGAGGTCAAGAAGATGATGAACGTGTTCGGTGCGCCGATCGCGCCCGCCGACGCCAAGACGATCACCGACTACCTGGTCAAGAATTACGGTTCGTAAGACGCGCGGCCGCGCCTGGTTGCTGATCGGATCTGATTCCCGTCACGCGTAGGTCAACTTGATCTGGCCACGCTCTCACCGTCGATGCCCAACGCCGCGGTGTCGAGATCGAGCCAGCTCACCCGGCCGTCGAGCCAGGCGCCGGTGTCGAGACAGACCGCGCGGCCGCCCAGCTGGCCGTCGAGCACCGTGACCTCGCCCGGGCGCACGATGTCGTGCCCGACGTAGACCGTGTGCCCGGCCGGGATCTGATCGACCCAGCCGTAGGTGCGCGTCGGCTCGCCGTCGGCGTCGAGCACGCCCGAGGTCTCGCCGTAGAGCGCCAGATGGGCGAGCGGCAGCTTGGTCGTGGTCGGATGGCTGTAGTTGACCGGCGCGGGCTGGTCGAACATGCCGGGGCCGAAGGCGCCGTGGACGAACAGCGTGCGGCCGCAACGCAGCCACAGCGGCGCCGCCGCGACCGCCTCGGCGAAGCGCTGCGCCAGGTCCGCGCGCTCGAGCTGCTCGAGCGAGCGCCGGAGGTTGGCGCCGATGCGCACCGGATTGCCCTTGACGGCGCGCCGCAGCTTGTCGTCGTGGTTGCCGACCACGAACAGGCCGCGGCGCGTCGCGATCAGGTCGAGCGCGATCCGCGCCGCGCCGTCGCTCGACGGTCCGCGGTCGATCAGGTCGCCGAGCTGCAGCACCGCGAGGTCGCGCTCAGCCGCGTCGGCGACCGCGGCGCCGAATGCGGCGGCCTGGCCGTGCACGTCGGAGATCAGCCGCAGCCCGGCGAAACGCGGCCGGCCGCCCTCGAGCAGCAGATCGCGCAGCGGCGGATCGATCATCGGCCGTCGGTGCCGGCGCGCCCGCGGGCTAGCCTAGGTCGTCGCGCGCGGCTTGAGACCGAGGCGGACCAGCGCCAGCGCCAGGCCGACCGCGGCCTGGGTCGGATCGATCACCGGAATGCCGAGCGCGTCCTCGAGCGGCGCGCGGTAGCGCGCCATGCCGGCGCAGCCCATGACCAGCACGTCGGCGCCGTGGCTGTCCTTGAGCGTGCGCCCGACCGCGAGCATGCGCGACTTGGTCTTGGCCTCGTCCGACAGCTCGACCACCGGCAGGTCGACCGCGACCTCGCCAGCGACCCGCTCGGCGATCCCCATGGCGCGGAAATAGCGGGTATGGCGCGGGATCGACTGCTTCAGCACCGCGATCACGCCGATGCGCTGGCCGAGATTGAGCGCCGTCGTCATGCCGACCTCGGAGATGCCGAGCACCGGCCGCGCGGTGGTCTCGCGCGCGGCGTAGAGGCCGGGATCGGAGAAGCAGGCGATCACGAAGGCATCCGACTGGTTGTCGGCGGCGATGCGCCGGACGAGATGCGGCACCACGAAATCGACGTCGCGCTGGCTCTGGATGCCGGGCGGCCCCTCGGCCAAGGTCACGCTCTTGATGTCCGGCCCGCCGGGTGCGCGCAGCGGCTCGAGCGCGTCGTCCATGCTGCGCGTCACCGCCTCGGTCGAATTCGGATTGATGACCAGGATCTGGCTCATAAGGGGCCCCCTTCGGTGGCCGAGGACAGAAGATAGACGACAGAGGACAGATTGATTTCTCTGTCGTCCGTCTTCTGACGTCTGTCGTCAGCGGCCGCTACGATGAGATGGTCGTGCATGTCTAACCCGTGTAGCGGCCGCTATTGGGATCGAAGCCGCTCCAGAACTGGCCGCGCGGCTTGACCATCGGCGACAGCGCCCGGGGCAGGAATTTGCCGCGGCCCGGCTTGCCCAAAAACTTGCCGTCGCGCCACACCGCCTCGCCGCGGCTCAAGGTGACGGCAGGCCAGCCGGTGACCGTAATGCCCTGGTAGGGCGTGTAGTCCATGGCGTCGTGCAGCAGGTCTTGGCTGATGGTCACTTGCTTGTCGGTGTCCCAGATCACCAGGTCGGCGTCGGCGCCGACCGCGACCGAGCCCTTGCGCGGCGCCAGGCCATAGAGCTTGGCCGGCGTCGTCGCGGTGATCGCGACGAAACGGTGGATGTCGATGCGGCCCTTGCCGACGCCCTCGGAGAACAACAACGGCATCCGGACTTCGAGGCCGGGCACGCCGTTGGGCACCTTCTTGAAGCCGTCCTGGGCGCCGCGCAGCTTGCCGTTCTCGGCATCGCTGTAGCGATAGGGCGCGTGGTCGGAGGAGATGATGTTGAGCACGTCGGTCTCGAGGCCGCGCCAGACGTAGGGCTGGTTGGCTTTGTCGCGCGGCGGCGGGCTGCACATGCATTTCGCGCCCTCGAAACCGGGTTGGTCGAGATCCTCGGCCGACAGGAAGAGATATTGCGGGCAGGTCTCGGCGAAGATCTTGAGGCCGCGGCTCTGCGCCCAGCGGATCTGATCGATGGCTTCCCGTCCTGAGACATGAACGATCAGGATCGGCACGTCGATCAGCTCGGCGAACGTGATGGCGCGATGGGTGGCCTCGCGCTCGACCGGCTGCGGCCGCGAGACTTCGTGGAACTTGGGGGCTTTGTGACCGGCGTCCAGGAGTTTTTGGGACAACCAGGCGATCGTGTCGTGGTTCTCGGCATGGACCATGACGAACGCGCCCTCGCGGCGCGCCAGCGAGAACACCTCGAGGATCTCGCGGTCGTTCAGCTTCAGGAGGTCGTAGGTCATGTAGATCTTGAACGACGTGTAGCCGTCCTTGATCAGCGCCGGCAATTCCTGGCCGAGCACCTGCTCGGTGGGATCGGAGATGATCAGGTGGAAGCCGTAGTCGATCACCGCCTTGGGCGTCGCCAGCGCGTGGTAGTCCTTGACGACTTGGCGCAGCGACATGCCCTTGTGCTGGGCGGCGAACGACAGGACCGTCGTGGTGCCGCCGCACGCCGCCGAGCGCGTGCCGGTGAAAAAGTCGTCGGCGCCCGGCACGCCGAACGACGATTTCTGGTCGATGTGGCAGTGCGCGTCGATACCGCCCGGGGTGATCAGCTTGCCGCGCGCGTCGTGTTCCTCGTCGCCCTTCGCGAGCTCGTGGCCGAGCGCCGTGATGCGGCCGTCCTTGATGCCGATATCGGCGGTGAACAGGTCGGCGGCGGTGGCGACCTGGCCGCCGCGAATCACGACATCGAACGCGGCCATCGGGACCTCGGGGTAGCCGGCGACACGGGGGGAGACAGAAGACAAGGAGTAGCGCCGTTCGGCCGCGCTGTCGTCTGCGATCTGCCAGCGCGGCGGCCGGCACCCCCGCACGCCGCTTATGCCAAAGCGACTAGGCGGCATGGCAAGCCGGCCGCGGCCGCCCAGCCAGGCGTTCATTGGGGTGACGGAGCAGACGATTAACCAATAAGTTGAAGGGCGTACCCGCAGTGAAGCCAGGCCGGCCGACGATCGCGCTGATCGAGGACGAGTTCCTGTTGCGGGTGGCGCTCGCCAAGGCGATGGACGACGCCGGCTACAACGTGGTCGCCGCGGCCAACGGCGTCGAGGGCTTGGCGCTGCTGCGCGACCGCACGATCGACCTGGCGATCGTCGATGTCGTGCTGCCCGGGCGCATGGACGGGGTCGCGCTGGTCAAGGAAGCGCTGCGCGAGAACCCGCAGCTACGCGCCATCCTGACCAGCGGCAAGCCGATCAGCGAGGTCGTCGACTGGTCGAGCGTCGGCTCGTTCCTGCAGAAGCCCTACCGCGTGCCCGAGCTGCTCGCGACGATCGCCCGCCTGCTCGCCGCGCCCGACTGAGCGCCGGCCGGCCGGCAGCGCGCCCGGGTCGACAGACGACGCGACATCGGCGAGGCTCGGGCGCCATGACCGCCGCCGCCAAAACCGAGGCCGACCTCGACGCGATCGCCGCCGCCGCGCAGGCCGGGCTCGACGGCGGCGCGCCGATTGCGGCCTTCTCCAGCCACCTCGCCGGCTTCGACCTCGACCAAGCCTACCGTGTCACCGCGGCGCTGCGCCGCCGGCGGGTCGCCCAAGGCGCCCGCCCGGTCGGGCGCAAGATCGGCTTCACCAACCGGACGATCTGGGCCGAGTACGGCGTCTACGCGCCGATCTGGGGCGATCTCTACGACACCACCGTGCACGACCTGGCCGGCCTCGACCGCTATCCGCTCGGACGGCTCGCCGAGCCCAAGCTCGAGCCCGAGATCGCGGTCGGCTTGGCGCGCGCGCCCGCGCCCGACATGGACGAAGCGGCGCTGCTCGACTGCGTCGCGTGGCTCGCGCACGGCTTCGAGATCGTGCAGTCGCCGTTCCCGGGCTGGCGCTTCCAGGCGCCCGACACGGTCGCCTGCGGCGGCATGCATGCGGCGCTGCTGCTCGGCCCGCGTCATCGGCTCCAACCGGGCGAGCATGCGCGCTGGCTGGCGGCGCTGCCGCGCTTCACATGCAGCTTGGCGTGCAACGGCGAGATCGTGGCGCACGGCAGCGGCGCCGACGTGCTCGACGGGCCGCTGGCGGCGCTCAAGCATCTGGTGGCGCTGCTGGCGCGCGACCCGGTCAACCCGCCGCTCGCCGCCGGCGAGATCGTCACCACCGGCACCCTGACGCGGGCGGTCGCGGTCATGCCCGGCGAAACCTGGCGCACCACGCTCGACGGGCTGCCGCTCGACGGCATCGCGGTGCGGTTCTAGAGTCGGGCCCCCGAGAGGAGACGCCCGCGATGGACACCATCCCCCAGAGCCCGGCCGAGCAGGCCCTGATCGCGACCGCCGAGCGCGTGCTGCCGGCCGGCAGCTTCGGCAACCTGCCGGGCGACATCGTGATCCGCGAGGGCCGCGGCGCCCGGGTGTGGGACGAAAGCGGCCGCGAGTACGTCGACTTCCTGCTCGGCTCCGGGCCGATGCTGGTCGGCCACGCCCACCCCGAGGTGACCGCCGCCGCCCAGGCCCAGATCGCGCTCGGCACGACGTTCTTCGCCAACAACCGCCACGGCATCGCGCTGGCGGAGGCGATCGTCGCCGCGGTGCCGTGCGCCGAGCAGGTGCGCTTCGTGTCGACCGGCAGCGAGGCCGACCTCTACGTTATGCGCGCCGCGCGCGCCTTCACCAGGCGCGACAAGGTGCTCAAGTTCGAGGGCGGCTACCACGGCATGAGCGATTACTCGTTGATGAGCCTGGCGCCCAAGAAGCCCGGCAACCTGCCGCGCGCGATCCCGGACTCGGCCGGCATCCCGTTGAGCGTGCGCGACGAGATGCTGATCGCGCCGTTCAACGACATCGACGCCACCGCCGGGCTGATCCGCGAGCACAAGGGCTGGCTCGCCGCGGTCATCGTCGAGCCGTTCCAGCGCATCATTCCGCCGACCCCGGGCTTCCTCGCCGATCTGCGCGCAGTGACATCCGAGCACGGCATCCCGTTGATCTTCGACGAGGTCGTCACCGGCTTCCGCCTCGCCTACGGCGGCGCCCAGGAATATTACGGCGTGGTGCCCGATCTGTGCTCGCTCGGCAAGGTGATCGGCGGCGGCTTCCCCTTGGCCGCGATCGCCGGCAAGGCCGAGATCATGGCGCATTTCGACCAAGCCAAGGTCGGCGACGACGGCTTCCTGAAGCAGATCGGCACGCTCTCCGGAAATCCGGTGGCGGCGGTCGCGGGCTTGGCCAGCCTCGAGATCCTCAAGCGCCCCGGCGCCTACGACAAGATCCACGCGACCGGCAAGACGCTCATGACCTCGCTCGAGGACAAATTGAAGCGCGCCGGCATCCCGGCGCAGGTGATCGGCGAGCCGCCGTTGTTCGACGTCGTGTTCACCGACTTGAAGACGCCGATCCGCAACTATCGCGACATGCTGAGCGCCGACACGCGGACGGCGCAGCGGTTCAACGCCTTGATGCGCGCGCGCGGCATCCTCAAGGGCGAGCAGAAGTACTACGTCTCCCTCGCGCACACGGCGGAGGACGTCAAGTTCACCCAGGACGCCTGGGACGACGCGATCAAGGAACTGGTGAAGGAGCGGCAACGGGGTTGATGCGTTAGCGAAACCGGCCGCGGGTCAAATGAGAGCGATCCGGTTCTGCAACAGCCTCAGGTATCGGCTATCAGAGCGAGGTCGGAGCGTATCTTCTCGGATGTATCCGGATGGATGCCGCACCGTTCTTTGCCTTCGACGCTCGGATTGAGAGCGTGAGCGTGACTTCGATTATGGTAACGATCTTCGATCAGGCTACCGTGACGATTCCCTGAGGATCGTTTATGACCGCGCACTGCAAGCTACCCGTGGATCTGCATTTGATTGTGCGTCGGGGCGATGATGTCCTTCTTGGACTAAGACAGAATACCGGGTACGCGGATGGGCATTACCACGTGCCCGCCGGGCATCTTGACCCTGGTGAAAGTTTCACCGAGGGCGTGGCACGCGAGGCTTTGGAGGAGCTCGGTATCGTTGCCCCGCAGCGGGACATCGTCGGGCTCCTATTTATGGATCATTTGTCGGACTCGCGTCGTACGGCGCTCTTCTTTGATATCCGTAATTGGACCGGAGAGATTCGCAATGCCGAGCCGCACAAGTGTGAGCGTCTGGACTGGTTTCCTATAGGAGCTCTTCCTTCTAATACGGTGCCGTATGCCGCGGTGGCGTTGAATGCGATCCGCAATGGGATGACGTACGTCGAGTTTCGATCCGCGTGAGCTCAGATTTGGCGGTGGCTACGACGCCAGGAGCTCGACGATCTTGTCGGGGTCGCGCTCGATCAGTTGCAGGAGCGTCGCGGCCGGACCTTCCGGTTTGGTTCGACCTTGCTCCCAGTTCCGCACCGTCGCCAAGTCCAGGCCGTAGCGGCCCGCGAACACCTCCTGGCTGATCCCCAGACGCGCACGCAGCGCCTTCACGTCGACCGTGCGCGGCTTGATCTGATGCAGCGCGACGTTCTGGGCCATTACTTGCGCCTTCATGCGGTCGTAGTCGGCAACCATCGGCGCCTCTACGTAGGTCGTCCGGCCCGCGGCAAGAT
>JACQAI010000245.1 GCA_016195115.1 Pseudomonadota bacterium | reverse complement strand
GGTCGAGCGCGGCGGCGGCGGCGATCAGCAGACCGGCCGCGGCCGCGGCGATCGCCACCGGCACGGCGCTTTCGACGCCCCGCACGACACCCCGCGCCACCGCGCGCAGCGCCTGCGCCAGCGACAGGAGCGAGCCGTGACGATGGCGCGCCGGCTCGAGCAGCGCGCGCGTCAGTAAGGCGAAGATCATGAAGCCGATCGCCCAGAAGACGACCAGCGCGGGGTCGAGGCCCTCGACCACGATACCCCAGACCAGCATCAGGAGCGGCAGCGCGCCGCGCAGCGCCGCGACCGCCAGCCGCGCGGTGGTCGCGGGCGCCAGGCGCAGCTCGCGCCACTGCAGCGCCAGACCCACGGCGAGGGTCGTCGCAGCGGCGATCCAGCTGACGGCGCCGCCGTAGCTCGCCTTGGCGTGGGCGAAACCGCTCACCACGCCAAAGCCGGCAGCGCCGAGCGCGCCCGTGGCGACCAGCCAGAGCGCGATGCGCCGCGGCGGCGGCGCCGTAGGGCCGCGCCAGACCATCACGATGCCGGCAATCGCCAGCGCGCCGACCACCGCGGTGCCGCCGAGCACGCTGGCCGGCGCGATGCGCAAGGTCCCGGGGACGAGCGCGATGACGTAGCCCAACAGCGGCGGCACCGCCTGGCTCATCAGCGCGGCGACCACGGCGAGCGCGGCAACATCGCGGGCCGGCCCGACGGCGACCGCGCCGGCGCGCGCCGCCGCCGCGCTGCCCGGGGCCGCGAGCCCGGCGAGCAGGCGGGCGGCAAAGCCGCCGGCACCTGGCGGCGCACCGGGCCACAGCCGATCGATCAGCGCCGCCCAATCGCCGGCAACGCCCGACCCGGCGAGCAGCAGCGCGAACACGCCGGCGAGCAGCAGGAATTGGCTCGACAGGCCGAGCGGCGCGCCGAACACGCCGCGGGTCGAGAACCATTGGGTCAGCACGACGTCGACACCCGAGCCGACGCCGACCACCATGGCGACCAGTGCGACGGCGCACAACACCGCCAACGCCCGGCCGACGACCTGCCAGGCCGCCACGAGCAGCAGGCCGAGCCCGGAGGCACCGAGCGCGATCTCGAGATCCGCGATCTGGCCGGGACGCGCCGCCAACTCGTCGTAGCGCGCGACGATGTAGCCGGCGGTCAACGCCCCGGCGGCGGCGAGCGCGAGCCGAACCGGGCGCGACCCGCGGCCGAGCAGCCCGGCGAGCAACAAGGCGAAGGCGAGATGGACCGAGCGGGCTTCGGCCTCGTTGAGCGAGAGCTCGACGAACAGCAGGCCGAGCGGCGAGGCAAACCAGACGTGCAGCGTCGCCCACGCCAGGGCGCAGCCGACGGCCAGCCCGCGCAGACCGGCGCCGCGCGCGCCGGCCGGTCGATCGAGCGGCACATCGAGGAGCGGCCCGGGGCAGGAAATGGCACGGCCTCCGCGGCTGGCAGGTGGCGCGACCCTAGCCTTGGCCCGAAGAATGCACAATCAGAGGGGCCGGCCCAGCGCGGCGCACCGGGCGCTTGCGGTTCGGGCGATTCAAACTAGACTCGCGCGCCGGTCCTGACGGCGGCACGGCACAAACCAAGAGGCTCGCGGTGGACCTGAAACAGCACATCCGTCACGTTCCGGACTTTCCCAAGCCCGGCATCCTGTTCTACGACATCTCGACCCTGCTCGCGCACGCCGAAGCCTGGCAGCACACCGTCGACGTGCTGACCGATATGATCGCGCCGCTCGAGCCCGATCTGCTGGTCGGCATCGAATCGCGCGGCTTCCTGGTCGCCGCACCGCTCGCGCTTCGGCTCGGCAAGGGCTTCGTGATGGTGCGCAAGAAGGGCAAGCTCCCGGGCAAGACGATCCGCCACACCTACGACCTCGAATACGGCACCGACACGGTCGAGGTGCAGGCCGACGCGATCGCGCGCGGCCAGAAGGTGATCGTGCTCGACGACCTGCTCGCGACCGGCGGCACCTTGGCCGCCGCCGTCGCGCTGCTGCGCTCGGTCGGCGCCGACGTCAAGGGCGCGGCGTGCATCATCGAGCTGACGTTCCTCGGCGGCCGCAAACGGCTCGACGTGCCGTTCAGCTCGCTGATCGCCTACGATTCCTGATCAGCCCGGCGCGAGCGGCCGCAGCACCGGCTCGAGCTCGGCGGCGATCCGCGCCACGACGTCGCCCTCGGCCTCGGCATAGCGCTGCGCCGCGGCCGCCATGGCGCGACGCTGCGGCGCGTCGGCCAGCAGCCGGTCGACCGCGGCGATCAGACCGTCTTCGTCGTCGAGCGCCACGATCGCGCCGGCCGCGGCGAGCTCGGCGACGATCTCGGCGAAGTTGCCGACATGCGGGCCGAGCACCACGGCACAGCCGAGCCGCGCCGGCTCGAGCGGGTTCTGGCCGCCGTGCGGCACCAGGCTGCCGCCGATCAGCGCGAGATCGGCCAGCCGATACCACAGCCCGAGCTCGCCCAGCGTGTCGGCGACGTAAACGCCGGCATCGACCGGCACGTCGTCGCCCGCCGAGCGCAGCGCGAGCGCCGTGCCCAGCGCGGCGCGGATCGCCGGTCCGCGCGGCGGATGGCGCGGCACGATCACGGTGAGGAGGCCGGGATGGCGCGCGACCAGCCGGCGATGCGCCGCACCGACCATCGCCTCCTCGCCGGGATGCGTGCTCGCCGCCACCCACACGGGCCGTCCGGCGAGACGCGCGCGCAACCGCGCGAGCTCGGCTTCGTCGCACGGCAGCGCCGGCGCGGCGCGCTTGAGGTTGCCGGCGCAGCGCACCGGTCGGCCGCTCAGATCCTCGAGTCTCGCCGCGTCGACTTCGCTCCACGCGAGCATGCCGCGGAAGCTCGCGAGCAGCAGGCGCACCAGCGGGCGCGCGCGGCGCCACCGCGCGTGGCTGGCCGCCGACATGCGGCCGTTGATCAGCAGCGCGGGCACGCCGCGGCGCGCCGCCTCGGTCAGCAGGATCGGCCACAGCTCGGACTCGAACCACAGGATCAGGTCGGGCCGCCAATGGTCGAGGAAGCGGCGCACCGGGCGCCGCAGGTCGACCGGCACGAACTGGTGCAGCACGGCGTCGCCCAGGCGCTCCTCGACCAGCGCCGCCGACGTCACGGTGCCGGTGGTGAGCAGCAGGCGCATGCCGGGATGCTGCGCGCGCAGCCAGGCGATCAAGGGCAGCGCCGACAGCGCCTCACCGACGCTGGCGCCGTGCAGCCAGATGACCCGCCCTGCCGGCCGCGCGCGTCCGGCGACCCCGAAACGTTCCGGCCAGCGCGTGGCGTGCTCCTTGCCCTGGCGGCGCCGGCGCGCCAGGTGCGCTTCGATCAGCGGGGTTGCGAGCGTGCCGAGCGCGCCGTAGAGCGCCAGCGCCGCACGCCCGACCCGCGCGCCCCGCGACGATGCGCCCGGATCGGCCGGCAGGGTCGTCGCGCTCAAGCCGAGCGGGCGTGGACGGCGCCGGCGAGATAGCTCCGGTAGGTCGCGGCGATGCCCTGCTCGAGGCTGATGCGGGCCCGCCATCCGAGGCTATGCAGCCGGGTGACGTCGAGAAGCTTGCGCGGCGTGCCGTCGGGCTTGGAGGTGTCGAACACGATCTCGCCCGCGTGGCCGACGACGCCGACGATGATGCGCGCGAGCTCGCCGATCGACACGTCGGTGCCGACCCCGATATTGACCAGCTTGTCGCCGTCGTAGCTGCGCATCAGGAAGACGCACGCGTCGGCCAGGTCGTCGACGTGGAGAAACTCGCGGCGCGGCTTGCCGGTGCCCCACACCACCACCGAGGGCGCGCCGGCGAGCTTGGCCTCGTGGACCTTGCGCAGCAGCGCCGGCAGCACGTGGCTGGTCTCGAGGTTGTAGTTGTCGCCGGGGCCGTAGAGGTTGGTCGGCATCAAGCAGATGCCCTTGAAGCCGTACTGGCGGCGATAGGCGTCGATCATCTCGATGCCGGCGATCTTGGCGATCGCGTACGGCTGGTTCGTGGGCTCCAAGAGCCCGGTCAGCAGATGCTCCTCCTTCATCGGCTGCGGTGCCAGCTGCGGGTAGATGCACGACGAGCCGAGGAACAGGAACTTGGTCGCACCGTGGCGGTGGGCGGCGTCGATCAGGTTGATCTGGATCTGCAGGTTTTCGCGGATGAAGTCGCCGCGGAACGTGTTGTTGGCCTGGATGCCGCCGACCCGCGCCGCGGCATCGAAGATGTATTCCGGGCGCTCCTTGGCGAAGAAGGCATCGACCGCGCGGCCGTCCATCAGGTCGAGCTCGGCGCGCGTCGGGGTCAGGAGATGGGCGAACTGCTCGCCCTGGAGCCGTCGCGCGATGGCGCTGCCGACCAGGCCGCGCGACCCGGCGACGAACACGCGCGCGGTCTTGTCCATCTCATCAGCCATGGGCCGCTCCGCTGCCGGTCCGACGGTAGCCGGCATTTGCCAAGGTGCGCTCGCGCGCCGCCAGATCCATGTCGTGATCGACCATCATGCCGACCAGCTGCTTGAACGAGGTGCGCGGCTTCCAGCCGATCGCCTGGCGCGCCTTGG
>JACQAI010000244.1 GCA_016195115.1 Pseudomonadota bacterium | reverse complement strand
TAGGCGCGAGCATCCACGCCTGAGGAGCGTGACGAACGCCGCAAAGCGGTCCGGCCCGTCGTGGCCCGGCGCGGCAGCTCCCAAGGCGTGGATCCTCGCGCCTAGCGCGAGGATGACGATTTGAGTGTGTGGTGAGGGTGAGTGAACGCCTGCCCGCCCCCGACACTCACTCGCGGTGGTAGGGGTGGCCGGAGAGGATGGTGTCGGCGCGGTAGAGCTGCTCGGCGAGCATGACGCGGGCCAACGCGTGCGGCCACGTCATGGTGCCGAGCGACAGCACCAGGTCGGCGGGCTCCGTCGCGGTCGCGTCGAGCCCCTCGGCGCCGCCGATCAGGAACGCGACGTCGCGCGCGCCCTGGTCGCGCCAGCGCCCGAGCTGGCGCGCCAGGCCGGCGCTGTCGAGCGGTTTGCCACGCGCGTCGAGGGCGACCACGCGCGCCCCCGCGGGAACCGCCGCGAGCAGCAGCTTGGCCTCGCGCTGTTTGAGCTCGGCGGCAGCGCCGCGACGCTTGTCCTCGACCAGGCGCAACATCAGCGCCGGCTTGACGCGCACGGCGTAGCGCGCCCACAGGGTTTCGATGGCGTCGTCTTGCGCGCGCCCGACCGCGATCACCGTCAAGCGCATGGGCGCGATCCCGCGCTCAGGCGCGGACGCGCGACTTTCCGGCGGCGGGACGGTCGCCGGGCAGGTCGATCGCCCACATCTTCTCGAGATTGTAGAACGCGCGTATCTCGGGACGGAACAGATGCACGATGATGTCGCCGCAATCGATCAGCACCCACTCGCAGGTCTTGAGGCCCTCGATCGCCACCGAGCGCACGCCCTCGGCCTTGAGCTTGGTCGCCAGGTGATCGGCCATCGCGGCGATCTGGCGGGCGTTGCGGCCGCTCGCGACCACCATGTAGTCGGCGATGCTGGACTTGCCGCTGAGCGGGATCGTCGTGATCGAATCGGCCTGGTCGTCGTCGAGCGACGTCTCGACCAGGCCCAGGAGGCGCTCCACGTCAGGGAGCTTGCGCGACCGTGCGATGCTCGACTCCATGGTTGGGGGTCATGTCCGTTCACCCGTCGTGTGGCCGAGTGCCGCGGCGGCTCGGATGCGCGTCGCCGACGCCGGGTGCAACCGCGTATGCAGGAACACCCAGCGCGGCGGATTGCGCCCGAACAGCCGGCCGGCGCTGCGCTCCGGGACGCGGAAGCGGTCGAACCGGTGCGCCGCGACGCTCGCCAATGCCTGCAGACAATAGGTAGGCCGCGCGAACACCGCAACCGGCGCCGCCTCGAAGATGTCGTGCCAGCGCTCCCAGCGGCTGATCTGGACCAGATTGTCGGCGCCCATCAGCCAGACGAAGCGGGCGTGGGGAAACATCCGGGTCAGCCGGCGCAAGGTGTCGGCGGTGTAGACCGTGCCGAGCCGGGTCTCGAGATCGGTCACCATCAGCTTGGGGTGCCGGGCGATCGCCCGCGCGCCGGCCAGCCGTTGGGCCAGCGGCGCCATGCCGGCGGCCGGCTTGAGCGGGTTCTGCGGCGACACCAGCCACCACACGCCGTCGAGCTTGAGGTGGCGGATCGCCTCCATGCTGAGATGGCGGTGGCCGTCGTGCGCCGGGTTGAACGAGCCGCCGAGCAGTCCGATGCGGCAGCGCGTCGTGCGGAACGCGGCAATCCGGCGCGGCAGCGTCAGGCTCAGGGCCGCACCTGTCCCGATCCGTGGATGCGGTACTTGTAGCTGGTCAGCTGGGCGGCGCCGACCGGACCGCGCGCGTGCAGCTTGCCGGTCGAGATGCCGATCTCGGCGCCGAAGCCGAACTCGCCGCCGTCGGCGAACTGGGTCGAGGCGTTGTGCAGCACGATCGCCGAGTCGACCTCGTCGAGGAAGCGCCGCGCCGCGCCGGCGTCCTCGGTGATGATCGCATCGGTGTGATGCGAGCCGTAGCGATTGACGTGCTCGATCGCCTGGTCGAGCCCGTCGACCACGCGCACCGCGATGATGGCGTCGAGAAACTCGGTCGACCAATCCGCCTCGCTCGCCGGCGTCACGCGCGGATCGACCGCCTGCGTCGCAGCGTCGCCGCGCACCGCGCAGCCGGCCTGCAGCAGGTCGCCGACCAGCACCGGCAAATGCGACGCAGCTAGCGCACGGTCGACCAACAAACTCTCGGCAGCGCCGCACACGCCGGTGCGCCGCATCTTGGCGTTGAGCGTCACGGCACGCGCGGTGTCCAGCTTGGCGGCGCCATGGATGTAGACGTGGCAGTTGCCGTCGAGATGGGCGATCACCGGCATGCGGCTCTCGGCCTGCACGCGTGCGATCAGCGACTTGCCGCCGCGCGGCACGATGACGTCGACCCACTCGCTCATGGTCAGCAGCTTGCCGACCGCGGCGCGGTCGCGCGTCGGCACCGCCTGAACGGCGTCCGGCGTCATGCCGGCGGCGTCGAGCCCGGCCCGGAAAGCTTCGAGGATGGCGGCCGAGGAATGGAAGCTCTCGGAGCCGCCGCGCAGGATCACGGCGTTGCCCGAGCGCAGGCACAGCGCCGCCGCGTCGGC
>JACQAI010000243.1 GCA_016195115.1 Pseudomonadota bacterium | reverse complement strand
GTGTTAACGACTTGTACACCCTTAGAGACGCTTGATGGCCAACGTCGTAAATTTGTTGATTGTTCTGGTAGTTAAAAATACATACGTAACTTGACTCAAATGCGACTGGACGACCGGGCAGAGCCGCGCGCAAAGCCCGAAATAAACGAGTCCAGCAAGTCGGGAAGGGGCACACTCGATGCGCTCAACCATGATTCGCCGAGCCTCCGTGGGGCTGACCGCGCTCGCGCTGTTTGGCTTGACGGGCTGCGCTGACCCGTCGGTAGAGGGCGCGCTGACCAGCTTTGTGGCTGCCCTGCGCGACGCCAACACCGCCACCAAGACGACGCGAGTCGAACCCGCCCACGCCGCCGTCGCGCCCGCCACCGAGCTCGCCAGCCTGCCCGCGCCGGCACCGACGCCCGTGGCGGCGAGCGTGTCCGCGCCGGCGGCAAAAGCCGCCGCTGCCGTGCGCCCAGTCGAGCCTGCGAGCCCGCCGCCGCCGGCGGCCGAGCTCGGCGCGCTGCAGCGCCAACTCAACGACCTTGAGACCCGCGTCGCGGCGCTCACCGCCGACAACCAACGCCAAATGGAACGGCTGAGCCTGTTGACCAACGGCGCGATCGCCGACATGGAGCAGCTGTTCAACTCGCTGCGCCTCGAGCTGCGTTCGGCGCCGGGAAGCGATCCGGCGCCGGCACTCAGGCGCCCGGAGCGCCGCCGTCCGGCCCCGGCGGCCGGCCACGATCTGCAGGCGCCGATGCGCACCGCGGTGCACGCCTCGGCGACCGGCATCGTTGTCGTCGCGGGCATACGCCCGGCCTACGGGCGCGTTGTCGAAATCGACCACGGCTTCGGCATCCGCACGCGCTATGCCCATCTCTCGACCCTGAGCGTGCGCGAGGGCGATCGGGTCCAACGTCATTCGACGATCGGCGCGCTCGGCTCGAGTGGCCGCAGCGCCTCGCCACACCTGCACTACGAGGTGCTGTTCAACGGCCGGCCGCACGATCCGGCCGCCCTCCTGGTGCTCGCCGAGGGCATCCGCTCGTTACGCTAACGCCGCTGGGGCAACGCCCCGCGCACGCCGCAAACCAGCATCTTCAGCCGTGCGGCTCGGGTGGTGACGCGCCCCGCGCCGCCAACCGGACGCCGGTCAGGATCAGGGCGAATCCGAGCACGTGATAGAGGAACAGGCGCTCGCCGAGCAGCGCGGTCGCCAGCACCGCGCTGTAGAGCGGCACCAGGTGCATGAACACGCCGGCGCGATTGGCGCCGATATGGACGACGCCGCGATTCCAGAACACCAGCGCGGCGACGCTCGGGAAGAAGGCGCAGTAGGCGATCGCCAGCGCGGTCGCCGGGGTCGGTTGCCAATACAGACCCGCCGCCAGCTCCCAAATCATCAGGGGCAAGGTGCCGACCACCGAGATGACCGAGACCACCAGGATCAAGCTCAACCAGTGAATCGGCGGGCAGCGGCGGTAGTAGACCGAGTAGACCGCGAACACGGCCATGTTGAAGAAGATCAGCACGTCGCCGACGTTGACCTTTACCTGCGCGATGATCTCGGGATCGCAGCGGGTCACGATCGCGAGCGCGCCCGCCAGCGACGTCGCGATCCCGAGCATCTGCAGCGGGGTCAGGCGGTCGCGGAACATCAGCGCGCCCACGGCGGCGATCATCACCGGCCCCAGCGAATTGAATACCGAGGTGTTGAGCGCGGTGGTGATCTGCAGGCCGAGGAACTGCAGGGCGCTGAACAGCGCGCCGCCCGTGATGCCGAGCAGCAGCAGGATGCGCCAGTGCCGGCGGATCAGCGGTCCATCGCGCATCAGCTGGGCATGGCCGATCGGCCATAACACCAAGGTGGCGATCAGCCAGCGCAGGGTCGCGAGCGTGAACGGCGGCACGTAGCCGGTCAGCGCGCGCCCGACGATGTGGTTGCCCGACCAGAACAGGCTGGCCAGCGCCAGCAGCAGGTAGGGGTTGTCGAGTCGCTGCAGCGCGCGCCGACCGACCGAGGGCAGCGACATGGCTACAGGATCTGGCTGAGGAACTGGCGGGTGCGCGGGTCGCGCGCTTCGGCGAAGAATTCGCGCGGCGCGCCGTGCTCGACGATGACCCCGCGATCGGTGAAGTAGATGTGGTCCGCGACCTCGCGCGCGAAGCCCATCTCGTGGGTGACGATCACGCACGTCATGCCTTCCTCGGCGAGCTCGCGGATCGTCACCAGCACCTCCTTGACGGTCTCGGGATCGAGCGCCGCCGTGACCTCGTCGAACAGCATGACATCGGGGTTCATCGCCAACGAACGCGCGATCGCCGTGCGCTGCTGCTGGCCTCCCGACAGCTCGCCCGGAAAGGCATCTTCCTTGCCCTCGAGCCGCACCTTGGCGATCAGGCGGCGGGCGCGCGCCTCGACCTCGACGCGCTCCTGCTTGAGGACGTGGATCGGCGCCATCATGACGTTCTGCAGCGCGGTGCGGTGGGGGAACAGATTGTATTGTTGGAACACCATGCCGACCTTGCGGCGCAACGCCAGCTTGTCGAGCTTGGGATCGTTGACCTCGCGGCCGTCGACCCGGATCGAGCCCTGCTCGATCGGCACCAGCGCGTTGATGCAGCGCAGCAGGGTCGACTTGCCCGAGCCTGACGGCCCGATCACGCACACGACGTCGCCCTTGGGCACGTCGAAGCCGACGCCGCGCAGCACCTCGTTGGCACCGAAGCGCTTGTGCACATCGACCAGGCGGATCAGCGGCTGCTCAGGCATCGACGGCAAACCTGCGCTCGAGCCGGCCCGTCCACAGCGCGATCGGATAGCAATAGAGGAAGAACCACAGCAGCAGATAGAGATACATCGGCACCAGCAGCTCGCGCCGCGCCTCGGCGGCGAGCGCGTCGTTGGTCAACGTCATGGCCTCGTTGACGCCGACGATCGAGCACAGCGGCGTGCCGACCACCAGGATGGCGTACAGGTTCATCCACGGCGGCAGCATGCGCTTGACGCATTGCGGCAGGATGATCATCCACAAGGTCTGGCGGCGCGTGAAGGCCAACGACTCGGCGGATTCCCACTGGCCGAATGGGATCGACTGCACGGCGCCGCGCACGATCTCGGACATGTTGGCCATTACGGGCAGCGACAGCCCGAACGTCGCCTTGACCCAGCCGGGCAGCGGGATCACCACGCCACCGATGCGCAGCTCGAACGGCAGCAGCAGCATGCAGTAGAACAGCAGCACCAGCCACGGCGCGTTGCGGAAGAACTGGGTGACGAAGCGCGACGAGCCGCGCACCGGCGGCATCAGGGAGATCTGGCACAGGCCGAGCAAGGTGCCGGCGGCGGTACCGACCGTCATGGCGATGAAGCTCATCGCGACGTTGAGCGCGAAGCCCTGGCCGAGCAGCGGCGTCCAGCGCAGGATCGCAGCCACGATCGAGTCCTCGCCGGGCCCGGCCTGGGCCTCGCCGACCGCGAGCGCCGCGAGCAACGCCAACGCCAGCCACGCGCCATGGCGGGCGCGCAGTCGGCCGGCCTGCCCACCAGGCGCCGCACGCCGCGGCGCCACCGGCAACAAGACCGGCAGATCGGTGCCGCGCGGCAGCGCCCTCATACGCTGTATCCGGGGATGCGCATCGCCCGCTCCCAGCGACTCATCACCGAGACGAGCAAGCCGACCAGCCCGACATAGACGATCAAGAGCACGTTCATCATCTCGGGCACGTTGACCTCGTCGGACCAGATCTGGTTGGCGACGTAGAGCATCTCGGGCACCGCGATGGCATAGGCGATCGTCGTCGTCTTGATCAAGTTGACGAGGTTGTTGTTGAGCGCCGGCAGGCTGATGCGGAAGGCCAGCGGCAGCAGGATGTGGATGAAGGCGCGCAGCCGCGTGTAGCCGAGCGCCTCGGCGGCCTCGATGGTGGTGCGCGGCACCGCCTCGATGCCGGCGCGGAAGATCTCGATGTTGAAGGCGCCGGCATAGAGCGACAGCCCGACCGCGGCCCAGGTGAAGCTGCCGACCAGCGGCACCCGGAGGCCGGTCGGCGAGGCGATCGACAGCACGGCGCCGAGCGCGAAGTAGAAGAAATACAGTTGGATCAGCGGCGGCGTATTGCGGAAGAATTCGATGTAGCCCTGCAGCAGCCAGCGCACGGGTTTGACACGTGATCCCTGGAGCCACGCGCCGACGATGCCGATCACGACGCTGGCGACCAGGCAGATCGCCATCAGGCGGATCGACGTCAAAAACCCCCAGACGAAGCGCTGGCGGTCGAAGCCGTCGTAAAAGATCGTCAGCTTGATTCCGGTGGCCTCGTAGAGCCACCGGAACCATTCCCAGAACGCGTCCATGCTCGAGCCGGGCGCCCCCGGCCCTCACCCGTCAGTTGGTCGGGACGGCGGCGAACT
>JACQAI010000242.1 GCA_016195115.1 Pseudomonadota bacterium | reverse complement strand
TCGTCATTGCGAGCGCAGCGAAGCAATCCAGACGGCCGCTGGATTGCTTCGTCGGCTTCGCCACCTCGCAATGACGGGCTAGGGAAATGCGGCTATTCAGGTTTGAGCGGCATGTGGGCGAGCCAGCGCTCGACGTCGGCGGGATTGTCGAACAGGGTCGCGAGCTCGGCGCGTGCCTCGTCGGCGGTCTGCAGCACCGACTCGACGACGGCGCTGGTGGTCTCGTCGAGGCTGGTCGCGAGCTCGAGGCGGATGCCGTTGTTGTCGTAGAAATAGGCCGACCAGAAGCGGCCGCCCAGCGGCACCGGGCCGATCACCGGCACGCCGCATGATTTGACGTGCTCGACCATGGCGTCGAAGCGCGCGCGCGGCAGGTGGAAGGCGATGTGCTGCATGCCGCCCGGCAGGTCGCGGTTCTGGCGCTCGAGGCCCTTGGGATATTCGAAGAACGCCAGCAGGGTGTCGTTGCCCATGTTGAAAAAGTAGTGGCGCAAATTGTCGTAAGGCGGCTGGCCGCGGTCGCGCTCGTAGGGCACGCGGCGCACGTGCACGAGCTGCATCTGCAGGACGCGGGTGTAGAAATCCATGGTCGCCGGCAGATCGTCGGTGACGAAGGCGAGATGGTCGATGCCGCGAGTCGGCGTCGCGGCGAGCGCGGCGGTTTTCGGGGCGAGCGATGTGTCAGCCATGGCTCAAATCTCCGCGAGCGAGGAAGGCGCGCGTGGCGCTCAGGAAGTCGGCACGGTTCTCCTCGGCGACGTTGTGGCCGGCATCGACCTCGACCAGGGTGACGCGGGCGTTGGCGGCCGTCATCTTGGGCGCCGTCGCGGGCGCGAACAGATCCGAGCGGGTGCCGCGGATGACCAGGATCGGGCAGGCGACCTTGGCGACCGTCGCCCACAGGTCGATCGTCTGTTTGGGTCGCTCGCCGGTCTCGAGCACCTTGCGGAATTGGTCGCGGAAATGCAGGACGCGCTTGATCGCGAAGCCGCCCGGCACCGGCCTTAGGTAGGCCTCGAAGCGCGCGCGCTTGTCGCCCTGGGGCGAGTCGGTGTCGGCGCCGAAATAGCGCATGGCGTCGTCGACCGTGGCGAACACCTCAGGCACCCCGGCGACGGTCTTGGTAACCCGCTGCGAGCCCGCGGGCGCCAGCTCGGGCGACCAGTCGACCAGGACCAGGCCGGCGAACCGGCCGGGGTTCTCGGCGGCGCAATAGGTCGAGTTGCGCCCGCCCATCGAGTGGCCGATCAGGATCACGCGGTGCCAGCCGAGGTGGTCGAGCAAGGCGACGATGTCGCGGGCGAACGCCGGGATCGTGTAGTCCTTGTCCCGGGCCGGGCCGGAGTCGCCGAAGCCGCGCATGTCCATGGCGGCGACCTGGCGGTCGGCGGCCAACGCGGTGCCCGGCTCGATCCAGTCATAGGAGAAGTAGGACAGGCCGTGGACGATCACGATCGGGGTCCTGCCCGGTTTGCCGAACAGCCGGTAGGCGATCGCGACCCCCTCGGCGGTCTCAAAGGTCCTCGAAATCGAATCCGTCATGGGGTGCTCCATGGGGCGCGGACCCCAGTATGCGGTCCCAACCCCTTGGCGAGCCAGGGTTGCCGCGCCGGCGCTTGCGTTTGGGCCGGAATGGCTTACACGGGATGGGGCAAGCGAGGACGGCGCACCCATGACCAAGGCTCGAGACGCGATAGCGGATGGCGGCAGCCCCGGCTGCCGAAGCCTTGGCGAAGGCAGCCCTGCATTGCCCCTGCATTTGCAGGAGGCGGCGCGATGACCTGCTCCGCGCTCGGGCGCATCACCGCCGACGCCTCGGCGAAGGAAGCCTGCATTTCCCCTGTATTTGCAGGCGACGGCGCGATGACCGGCCTCGCGCGCGGGCACGTCGCAGGATGGCCCCGGCCGCCGAAGCCTTGGCGGAGGAGGCCTGTTTTTTCCCTGTTCTTGCAGGGGGCGACGCGATGACGGCCGCGCCGAACCTGACCGAACGTCTGTGCCAGCGGATCGTCGCGCTCGGCAGCAACGACCTCGGCGCCGCGGCGATCGCCGCCGCCAAACGCCTGATCCTCGACGGCATCGCGATCACGGTCGCGGGCTGCCGGGCCGAGGCGGCGCCCGCCATCCTGGCCGAGCACGTGCGCGAGATGGGCGGATCGGAGCATGCGACGGCAATCGGCTTCGGCTTCAAGACCTCGGTGGTCAACGCCGCGCTGATCAACGGCGCCTCGATGCACGTGCTCGACTACGAGCCGATGTGGAGCCCGGCCAACCACGCGGTGTCGACCAGCCTGCCGACCGTGCTGGCCCTGGCCGAGATCCTGCCGCTCGACGGCCGCGAGATGATCAGCGCGCTGGTCAAGGCGACCGAGATCCAGGGCTGGATGCGCCAAGCCTCGGGACTCTTTGAATCGCGGGGCTTGAGCTTCCATCCGCCCGGCATGGTCGGGCCGCTTGGCGCCGCGACGGCCGCCGGACACCTGCTCGGCTTCGACGTCGGCCAGATGCGCAATGCCATCGGCTTGGCGGCGTCGCGCTGCGGCAGCGTGCTGGCCAATGCCGGCACCATGACGAAGTCGACCCATTGCGGCCTCGCCGGCTCGCTCGGGCTCGACGCCGCGCTGCTGGCGCGCCGCGGCTTCACGGCGAACGTCAACGTCATCGAGGACCCGCGCGGCTACGCCAAGGCGTTCTTCGGGCCGAACGCCGATCCCGCGCTGCTCGAGCGCTTCGGGCCGCCGTGGCGGCTGGTCGACCCGGGCTACGCGGTCAAGATGTTCCCCAGCCAGTACGGCACGCACTTCGTGATCACCGCGGCGCTCGAAGCGCGGCGCCGCATCCCCGATCCCAAAACGATCCGCGCGATCGAGATCCGCGGCCCGGTGATGACCTACGTCGACCGGCCGCAACCCGACACCGGCCTGGCGGGCAAGTTCAGCTTCCAATACACCGCATCGTGCGCGCTGCTCGACGGCGCGGTGCGCATCGACAGCTTCACGGACGCGCGCCGTTTCGCGCCCGACATGGTCGCGATGCTCGACAAGGTCACGGTCAAGCAGCTGCCCGAGATGCCGGCGGCGTTCGAGACCATGCACGTCGAGGTCGACGTCACCCTGGCCGACGGCAGCGTGATCAAGACGCGGTGCAACCGTCCGGCCGGCGCCTGGGGCGAGGTGATCGCGCCCGAGGTCCATCTCACCAAAGTGCGCGACTGCCTGGCGCGCGGGCTCGACGGCGCCACCGCCGAGCGCGTGATCGCTCTGGTCGACCGTTTCGAAACCCTCGACTCCGCCGAGGTGCGCGCGTTGATCGCCTCGGTGGGAGACCGCTGATGCGCTTTGGCTTCTACCTGCCGGTACGCGGCCCGCTCGCCAGCCACGAGGGCGTGGTCAAGACCGCGCAGCGTGGCGAAAAACTCGGCTTCAGCTCGGGCACGATCGCCGACCACATCGTGTTCCCGACCGCGGTCAATTCGAAATATCCCTACGCCGCCAACGGCATCCATCCGAGCCACGGCGACGCGCTCGAGCAGCTGAGCCTGATGGCGTATGTCGCCGGCAAGACCGAGCGGCTGCGCCTGATCACCAGCGTCATGGTGATGCCGCATCGCAACCCGGTGCTGAGCGCCAAGATGATCGCGACCATCGACGTGCTGTCGCAGGGCCGCGTCACCCTGGGGGTCGGCGTCGGCTGGATGCGCGAGGAGTTTTTGGCGCTCGGCGCCGCCGACTTCGACCGCCGCGGCGCGGTCACCGACGAGTACATCGAGATCTGGAAGAAACTGTGGACCGGCGGTCCGGTCGCCCACGACGGCGCGTTCTACAAGTTCGGCCCGGTGCGCTGCGAGCCGCTGCCGGCGCAGCGGCCCCATCCACCGATCTGGATCGGCGGCCACACCGACGCCGCGCTGCGCCGCGCCGCGCGCCACGGCGACGGCTGGCACCCGATCGGCGCCGATCCCGAGCCGCTCGAGCTGCCGGCCTATCGCGAACGCCTCGACACCCTGAAGCGTCTGACCGAGGCGGCCGGCCGCGATTTCTCCAAGCTCACGCTCTCCTTCGTCGGCCGCTTGCAGCTGACCCAGGACGCGCTGCCGACCAACGACCGCAAGCCGTTCGCGGGCTCGCCCGCCCAGGTCGCCGACGACGTCGCCGCCTACGCCCAGCACGGCGTCTCCGAGATGATCTTCGATTTTCGCACGCCCGACGTCGCCCAGACCCTCGACAACATGGAGCGCTTCGCCCGCGACGTCATGCCGTTGGCGTAGGAAGCGATGGCAAGCGAAGACTGGATCACGCTGCGGCTCGAGGACGACCCTCGGTGGCGACGACTCCACAACCGCCCCTTCGTTTGTCGCACATGCGGCGCCACACACGAGGGTTTCTTCGACGTGTTCTGCGTCAGACCCGAGCAATGGACCGGTGGCGAGGAGTACAGTCCAAACGGCTCGGTGCTCACGTCCGGCCATTTCCTGTCTGAGGACTTTTGCATACTCGACGGCGAACACTTCTTCGTTCGCAGCGTCCTGCTCATTCCGATTCTTGGAGCACCGGATGAGTCATTCGGGTTCGGCGTTTGGTCGACTTTGTCGAAGAAGAACTTCTCAATCTACGTCGATGCCTTTGAAAGCGGCGAATGTGATGGACTCGGCCCGTGGTTCGGGTGGTTTTCAAATCGTCTCGAGGGCTATCCCGACACGCTCAATCTGAAGTGCCAGGTGCATCCACGGAGCGGCCGAATGCGGCCGATCATAGAACTGGAGCCGATCGATCATCCATTGGTCGATGAGCAACGGCACGGCGTGTCATTTGACAGGCTGCTCGACATCTATGCTGCACACGGCCACGACCTCCGTGCTGCGCTGGTGGACTAGGGCGTGTACCTATAAACGGGGCACTGATGGCGCGTCCACGAACGCGCGAATGTCCACTTCCCGGCTGAGGGCGGACGATCCTTCACCTGTCGCGGGATGTCGCAGAAGTGCCAACAGCAGTCTTTACGTGGGCGGTCAGGCCGGTGGTGCACCATGAAGTTTCCCATTCCGCGGGGTCCCGCCGTGCTATCGTTTGAAGATTAAAAAGCATTGCTGCACGAGTTGGTTCCCGCGCCTGCTGTGGCTGTCATCGGCAGCGATCAGCCAAGAATGCCGGTCGTCTCGACATGATGGGAGGCTCGACATGAGTGAGCTCAGAGCGTCGATCGTTTTCGTGTCCTTCCTTGCGCTGGGGCTCTTGAGCGAGCGCGCTGCCGCGCAGGATCGGCCGGAAGGCCAACTGACGATTGCGTTCGATGCCTCGATCGTCCCCCCATTTCTCGATCCGGCCGAGACCGCGGGGATCGCCACGCCGTTCGTGTTCCTGTATGCGCTCCACGATGCACTGATCAAGCCGCTGCCGGGCAATGACAGGGCGCCGTGCCTGGCCGAGTCCTGGACGGAGAGCCCGGATGGGCTCGTCTACGAGTTCAAGCTGCGCGAGGGCGTGAGCTTCCACAACGGCGATCCGTTCACGGCCGAGGATGTGAGGTTCAGCTTTCACCGCTATCGCGGCATTTCCGCCAAGCTGCTCCACGAGCGGGTGAAGGCCGTCGAGATCATCGATCCGCATCGCATCCGCTTCGTGCTGCACAAGCCATGGCCCGACTTCATGGTGTTCTATGCGAGCCCGGCGACCGGCGCGGCGTGGATCGTGCCGAAGGCGTACATCGAGAAGGTCGGCGAGGACGGCTTCAGGCAACAGCCGGTGGGGCTCGGGCCCTATCGGTTCTCGCGCATGGATCCGGGTGTGGCCCTGGTGCTCGAGGCCAACGAGCAATACTGGCGCAAGAGGCCCTCGATCAAGCAGGTCGTTATCAAGAGCGTCCCGGACCGCACGACACGGCTGGCGATGCTCAAGACCGGAGAGGCCGACATCGGCTACCTGATGGTCGGCGTCGAGGCGGCTGCGATCAGGGATGACGCGAAGCTGCGCCTGGCTAAGGTCATTCCGCCGGCGACCTGGTGGATGGAGTACCCCGAGCAGTGGAACCCCAAATCGCCGTGGAACGACCGCCGCGTCCGGCTGGCGGCCACGCTCGCCGTGGGCAAAGAGGCCCTCAACGAGGCCGAGCGGCTCGGATTCTCGCCTCTGACGGGTTCGATCATCCCGAGCGGCATGGACTTCGCGCTGCGCATCGAGCCGTATCCCGACGACCCGGCGCAGGCGAAGCGCCTCCTCGCCGAAGCCGGGTACCCTAATGGCTTCGACGCCGGCAACCTCACCCCGCTCCCTCCGTTCACCACGATGGGGGAAGCCGTGGCGAACGACCTCGCCAGGGTGGGCATTCGCACGCGTGTACGCAGTATGGAGCGGGCGACGTTCATGGAGGCGTGGCGTTCCAAGAAGCTCGGCGGCGTCATCGTGACGGTCTCGGCGGCGCCGGGCAACGCGGCCGTGCGCCTCGAGTCCTTTGTCATCAGCAGCGCGCCGTACGCATCGGGCGGGTATCCCGACATCGACGATCTATTCGGGCAGCAGACGCGGGAGCGCGACCGTACGAAGCGCGAGGCCCTGCTGCACCAGATCCAGCGGCTCATGCACGAGCGCGTCATGTACGGCCCGATCTTCGAGCCTGCCACGCTGCACGGCGTCGGACCGCGCGTCGAGGAGGCTGCGATCGGCTTGAACTCCCAGCTCTACTTCGCCGCGCCCTACGAGGACATGCGACTGAAGAAACCGTGAACCTCGCGCGTCGGGATAATGGAACTCGCGATGCGCGGGTTGTCGACGCAGGAAACGGCCCCATAGCACCAATACCGCAGAGCAAATCGGAGGGCCGTCACGAGGACTCTATACGGTTCGCGATGGCCAGGCGTACGAGACCATCTACGCCGTGGAGGCAAGCCTTGATTAAAACCTCGTATGGGCAACTCCTTACGTCTGTTCAGGGTCAATTTGCGACGTCGCTCACCACTCGCCCGTTAGTCGGCGCTTGACGCGATCGCGGACGGCCAACTGTCGCGGCCTTCCGCCCGTTTATGAGTGCACGTCCTAGTCCGGATGGCTCAAGACGACGGCCGGCGCCGGGGTTTATTCGCCGCGGAGACGGGCGCTCAGCGCCTCGCGCGTGTAGGGCGACGCGACGCCGAAGGCGATCAGTTGCGCGCCGGTGACCCGCACGAAGTCGGCGCCGTGGCGCGCGAAGGCGGGCGGATCCTGGTCGTCGAGGTAGGCGGCCCACGGCGGCGACACCCGCGCGATGCGGGCGTGGAACTCGGCGCGCGCCCAGGGCTCCCAGAACAGCCCGCAGAGCACGCCGGGCAGGCCCGAGACGATGCATTGCGGGCGGTGCACCGAGATCACGGCGGCGGGCGCGACCAGGCGTTCGCGCGCAGCCAGAAAAATGAGGACGCAGGCCGAATCGCAACTGCGTGTCACCACCGCGGTGCTGCGCGGCAGCGCCTCGAGCCGGCGGGCGATCTGCAGCGCGGTGTCGAAGTCGCCACCGCCGCTGGCGAGATGGACCACTGCGCCGCCCGCGCCGTTCGGCATCAGGGTGGCGAACTGGTCGATCATGCCGGCGCTGATCTTGCCGCGGATCGACAGCATGGTCGGCGGCGCGTCATCGACCGTCGCGACGGTCTCGCACGACGCGGTGGCGGCCGCGAGAGCGAGCGCGGCGAGCCGGCGGCGGCAGCGGGTCATCGGATGACAACGCACGAGACCGCCATTGTGCGCGATCAGGCGAACGCCTTGTAGAAAAACGTCAGCGCGGTCAGCACGTAGAGGCCGGTCAGCGCCCGCTCGAAG
Organism: Pseudomonadota bacterium; assembly: GCA_016195115.1. GTDB lineage: Bacteria > Pseudomonadota > Alphaproteobacteria > Elsterales > Elsteraceae > JACQAI01. Next base: position 689 of record JACQAI010000242.1, on the reverse strand, counting down.
GCCCGCGCGCCGAGCCGGGCGCCGATCAGCTGGCCGATCAGCATGCCGCCGAACACCGGGATCATGGCCAGGGCCGAGTACCAGGCCTGGACCCAGCCGAGCGCGCCGACCGCGATCAAGGACAGGGTGAAGAGCGACGCCGCGACCAGATAGATCAGCGACACCGCCGAGATGTATTCGTCGCGCTCCAGGCGCAGGCTGAGGAGATAGATCATGATCGGCGGGCCGAACAGCGACGAGGCGCCGCCGAGCAGGCCGGACAGCGTGCCGACCAGCGGGCTCAGCGCGCGCTCGAGCCGCGGCCCGACGCGCAGGTTCGGCACGGCGCGGGTCAGCAGCGTGATGGCCAGCACCGAGATCCCGAGCGCGACGTAGAGGATGCGCGGCTCGAGCGTCACCATCAGCTTGGCGCCGATCGCGATGGTCGGCAGGAACGGCAGCAGCAACGGCCAGAAGCGGCGCACCACCGGCACGAAAGCGCCGCGCTGGAAGGTCTGGAACAGATTCGACGCCGTGGTCGGCAGCGCCAGCAGCACCGCCGCAGTCGGCAGGTCGACCGCCAAGGTCAGCAGCGGGATCGACACGATCGGCAGGCCGAGACCAGCTATCCCCTTGATGAAGCCGCCGGTCGCCAGCGCCGCGGCGCACAGCAGCAGGGTATCGGGGTCGAACACGGGGGAACGCCGCCC
>JACQAI010000241.1 GCA_016195115.1 Pseudomonadota bacterium | reverse complement strand
GCCGCGAGCGCGGCGCCGAGCGCCCCCGGCAGGCCGTAGCCGATCGAGGCCAGCCCGCGGTCGGCGACGAACGTGCGGCCGGGCGCCTTGGTGTCGAAGAACAGGCCGGCCCAGTGCGCCGCGAAGCCGCCGTCGGCGACCAGGATGCCGTCGGCCGGCAAGGTCGTGTTGAGCGCCGCGATCAAGCGCGCCATGTCGATCGGCCGCTCGGTCGAGCGGTAGCGCGGCTGCGCCTGCTCCAGCCAGGCCTGGCGCAGGCCGGCGATCTCGCGCGCGTAGTCGGCGCGCGCCGTCGGCGCGCCGAGCGCGCTGTCGAGATCGGCGATGCCGGCGTCGGCGTCGCCCCACAGCGCCAGCTCGGCGCGTGTCGTGCGACCGAACTCCTCGGGCATGATGTCGAGCTGGATCAGCGGCACCGACGGCGCCGGCACGGTGTAGCGCTTGGTCGCGATCTCGCCCAGTTTGCAGCCAATCACCAGAAGACAGTCGCTGCGCTCGATCAGCTCGTTGGCGAACCGGCTGTAGCGCCCGAACAATCCGACCGCGAGCGCGTCCGTGCACGCGATCGCACCCTTGCCGCTCAAGGTGTGGGCGACCGGGATGAAGTGGCGTTGCGCGAACGCGGTCAGGCGCGACGCTGCACCCGACAGATGCACGCCGCCGCCGGCGAGGATCACGGGGCGCTTGGCCTTGGCGAGCAGCGCCGCGGCGCGGCTGACGTCGTCGGCCGCCGGCCGCGCGCGCCGCGCCGGATAGCTCGCGGTCGCCGGATCGATCCAGAAGGCGTCGGGCGCGAAGGTCGGCTGGGCGTGGCAGATGTCCTCGGGCACGTCGAGCACGACCGGGCCGGCGCGCCCCGAGGTCGCGACCGCGAAGGCGCGGCGCACCAGCTCGGGGATGCGCTCGACCATCTCGACGCGGATGACCTCCTTGACCGCCGGCCGCAGGATGTCGAGCTGGCGGCTCTCCTGGGTCATGTTCTTCCAGGAGTGCATGCGGTGGGAATCGCCGGTGAGCGCGATCACCGGCACGCCGGCGTTGAGCGACTCGACCAGCGCGGTCACCAGGTTGGTCGCGCCCGGCCCGAGCGTGGCGTCGCACACGCCGGGGCGATTGGTGATGCGCGCGTAGGCGTCCGCCGCGAAGGCGCCGCAGCGCTCGTCGTTGATCAGATGGTGGCGCAACCCGAGCGCGCGCATCGCCTCGTAGAACGGCAGCAGCTGGAAGCCGCCCATGCCGAACATCGGCCCGACGCCGTGCAGTTGCAGCATCTCGGCGAGCGCGCGGCCGCCCGACATGGCGCCGCCCGGACGATTGCTCGGCGTCGTGGTCATGCGTTCCCCCGGAAAAGTGCCACGAACGCTTGCGTCGCCATGCCGGCCTTGGCGCCGGCGGCTTCGGCGACCGTATTGACGTGGCTGATCACGCCGTCGCGGTAGAGCGACTTGGCGTCGCCGATGCGTGCGCTCGCCGCCGACACGGTCGCGGCGGCGATGCCGCGCGCGGCCAGCGCCGGCAGCCGCGTGATGCCGGCCTGGTCGATGCCGATGCCGGCGTCGCTGAACAGCGCTGCGCGCACGTCGTACTTGAGCGCGCTGTCCGGCTTGCCGCCGAGCAGGGCGCCGTGCGAGCCCGTGATCACGATGGCGCCGGCGTCCTCGGGCTTGAGCAATGACGCCGAGTCGATGCCCCACACTGGGGGTGGGCCCGGGTCCAAGAGCGTGCGCGTCTCGTCGAGCGACGGCACCGTGATGCGCTGCGGCTTGGCGGCGCGCAAGCGTTCGGCGGCGTCGCGGCAGCTCTGGCCCGGTGCGACGCCGAGCGCGCGCGCCGGCGGGTTGACGTGGCTGATGCGGCCGCGCGCCAGCATGTCGGCGCCGTCGCCGATGCGCGCGCTGTCATGCGCGATGGTCGCCGCCGGCAGGCCGAAGCCCGCGAGATACGCGAGCCCCGAGATGCCGGCCTGGTCGCGGCCGACCGAGGCGTCGTTGAGGATCACGGCGCGCGCGCCGGCCTTGGCGGCGAGGTAGGCGGCGTAGATCGCGCCGTGCGAGGCCGCGACGATGACGCGGCCCTGCGGTTGGTCGAGCCGCGTGATGCTGTCGGTGACGAGAACTGTATCGCTGTCGCTCACGGGACTCTCCAGCGTTAGCGCGGCGTCGGATCCCAGAACGGGTCGTTGCGCGTCACCGCCTTGACGCGCTCGAAGAACTGCGGCGCGTAGCCCGCGGCCGACGAGACGAAGCGCCCGCTCAGGCGATCGCGATGGCGCGGCGTGCTCATGATCGCCATGGCGTCGGCGAGCGGCAGCAGGCCGCCCGCCGCTTCCGCGCGGAACCTCGACCACCGCCGTGCATGCTCTTCCGACCGGAAGAGATTCATGCGGCTTCAGGAGAACGGCAGGTTGGCGCGCCATTCGCGAAACGGAATATCGATGTAGAACCAGATGCCCCGGGGCTCCTCGTTCTCGATCACGCCGTCGCGCACGGCCACGCGCAGCGGCTCGCCGCAGTCGAGGCACGGCGCGTCGACGCGCACGGTCTTGCCGGGGAACATCCAGGTCATGGCCAGCGACTCGAGCCCGCATTGCGCGAACCACTTCTGCTGCCCCTCGACCGTGATCCGGTATTGGGTCGGCAGATTGTTGAACGGCGCGAACGAGGCGATCAGGTCGGTGTCGGGTTGCAGCCAGTTCGGCAATCCGGCGGCCATCAGGTCGTGCAGGCGCCGGCGGCCGTCGTCGGGCGAAACGCCGAATTCCCGCGCGATCGCGGTGAAATGCGGTGCCTGCCCGTCCGCCACGATGGCGTGCAGGACGAAGTCGTATGTGCGATCGAGCTCGGTCGCGTCCGCCATCCGATCCTCCCGCCGCCAGGGTGGCACGATCCGCGCGCGCATGCCACTGTCGGCGGCGCCAAGCAGAGGGAACCATCATGGCAGACGCGCGCACGATCCGCCGGCTCATCCACTACCGCGCCTGGGCCGACCAGCAGACCTTCGACGCGGTCGCGGCACTGCCGCCCGGCGAAGCCGTGAAGGAGCGGCCAACGTTGTTCAAGACCATCGTCGGCACCTTGAACCACAACTATCTGATCGACCGGGTGTGGCAGGCCCACCTCGAAGGCCGCGACCATGGGTTCAAAGCACGCAATCTCCTGCTGCACGCCGATCTCGCCGAGCTGTGGGCGGCGCAACAAGCGACGCACCGCTGGTACCGCGACTACGCCGCGGCGCAATCCGACGCCGCGCTCGACGAGGTCGTGGCGTTCAAATTCATCTCCGGCGTCGCCGGACAGATGACGCGCGCCGACATGCTCACCCACGTCGTCAACCACGGCAGCTATCACCGCGGCTGGGTCGCCGACCTGTTCTTCCAAGTCCCGGCTAAGAACCCGAGCACCGACATTCCCGACTTTGTCGCCGCCACCGGCGTGCGCTAATTTCAGCCAATCCCAAGGGAGAGGAGACGCGCGATGGCCTTCTACGAACTGCGCCAGTACCACGTGCTGCCCGGCCGGATGGCCGAGTGGGTCAAGATCATGGAGGAGGAGATCATTCCGTTCCAGGTCGCCAAGGGCATGGTGATCTGCGGCAGCTTCCGCGGCGAAACCGATGCCTCGGTTTACGTCTGGATGCGCCGTTTCGAGAGCGAGGCCCAGCGCGAGGCGCTCTACAAGGCGGTCTACGAGACCGATCACTGGAAGACCAAGATCTCGCCGCGCGTGCCGGAATATCTCGATCGCTCGAAGATGGTCATCACCCGGATCGTCGCGACCCCGAAATCGACCGTGCAGTAGCGCCGACCGATACGCCCGTCCAACCGGATGGCGCCGCGCCTCTGGATCTTGATCGTCGCGCTCGCGGCGGCGGGCGTCGCGCCCGCCGCCGCCGAGGCGTGGGGCGTCGCCCAGTTGATGGCCGGCTTCCAGGCGGTCAAGTCGTCGCGCGCGCATTTCGTCGAGCGGCGGCATCTCGCCATGCTGAGCGAGCCGCTGCGCAGCACCGGCACGCTCGCCTACACCGCGCCCGACAAGCTCGAGAAGGTGACCTTGTCGCCGCGTCCCGAGCGGCTCGCGATCGACGGCGACCGTGTCACCATCGACCAAGGCCCCGACGGCATCCGCAACAGCTTTGCACTGTCGGCGCGGCCCGAGATCGGCGCGTTCATCGAGAGCATCCGCGGCATGCTGGCGGGCGACCGGCCGGCGCTCGAGCGCTACTACACGCTCGGCCTCGAGGGCGCTGCCGCATCGTGGACCGTGCGGCTCGAGCCCAAGGACCCGGCGCTCAAGCAGCTTGTGTCGTCGATCCGCATCACCGGCGCGGCGGCGTCGATCCATACCGTCGAGACCCAAGAAAGCGGCGGCGATCGCGCCGAGCTGATCGTCATGGAAGATCCGCCGTGAGCCGGGCGCGGTGATGTCATGCGCGTGACGGCGCGCGACGTCCGCGCGATCGCGCTGTGGCTGGGGGGCGTCGCCGTCGCGATCGTCGTGGTGGGGCGCACCGAGTTCAGCACCGACATGTCGGCGTTCCTGCCGCGCGCGCCGGCGCAAGGCCAGCAGATCCTGGTCGACCAGCTGCGCAACGGTGTGGTCTCGCGCCTGATCCTGGTCGCGCTCGAGGGCGCCGAGCCCGCGACCCTGGCGCGGCTCAGCAAGGCGTTGGCCGCGCGCCTGCGCGCCGCGCCCGAGCTTGCCTTCGTCGGCAACGGCGAGGACGCCGGCCTCGCCGCCGACCGCGACTTCCTGTGGCGCAACCGCTATCTCCTGAGCCCGGCGGTCGACGCCGCGCATTTCTCCGTGCCCGAGCTGCGGCGCGCGCTCGAGCGCGACCTCGGCCTGCTCGGCTCGAGCGCCGCGCCGTTGATCAAGCAGGGCCTGCCGCACGATCCGACCGGCGAGATCTTGGTCCTGATCGAGCGGCTGACCGGCGAGGCGGGGCCGCCGACGCGCGACGGCGTCTGGCTGGCGCCCACCCCGGAGGCCGACGGCAGCCGTGCCCTCCTGGTGGCGCAGACGCGCGCCGCCGGCTTCGACCTCGACGGCCAAGCGCTTGCGCTCGCGGTGATCGACCAGGCGCTGGCCAGCGCCCGCCCGGACGTGCCCGGCGCCGATGCGGCGCGGCTGCTCACCAGCGGCCCGGGGGTGTTCGCGGTGCGCGCACGCGCCGCCATGAAGGCGGAGGTGTCGCGGCTGTCGATGCTGGCGACCGGCCTGGTCGCCGGGCTGCTGCTGCTCGCCTATCGTGCGCCGCGGCTGCTGCCGCTCGCCTTTCTGCCGGTGGCGAGCGGCGCGCTCGCCGGGGTCGCCGCGGTCGGGCTCGGGTTCGGCTACGTGCACGGCATCACGCTCGGGTTCGGCGTGACCTTGATCGGCGAGGCGGTCGACTACGCGATCTACCTGTTCACCCAGACGGCGCCCGGCGCCGCCACCGCCGCGACCGTGCCGCGCATCTGGCCGACCCTGCGGCTCGGCGTGCTGACCTCGATCTGCGGCTTCGCCGCGATGTTGTTCTCCAGCTTCACGGGCTTCGCGCAGCTCGGGCTGTTCACCATCGCGGGGCTGGTGGTCGCCGCCGCGGTGATGCGCTGGATCCTGCCGGTCGTGGTGCCGCGCGGCGTCGCGGTGCCGCCGCTTGGCCGCCTCATGCCGTCTTGGCCGGCGCTGCTGGGCGGCGCGGCACGCTTGCGCGTGCCGCTCGCCGCCGTCGCGCTGCTGGCGCTCGGCGTGCTGGCGGCGCAGCACGGCCGGCTGTGGCAGGAGGAGCTCGCCAGCCTCAACCCGGTGCCGATCGCCGAGCAACGGCTCGACCAGGCGCTGCGCCGCGCCAGCGGCGCCCCCGACGTGCGCCACCTCCTGATGGTCGACGCGACGGACCAGGAGACCGCGCTGACGCACACCGAGCGGTTGGCCGCGCGCCTGGCGCCGCTGATCGCCGACGGCACGCTCGCCGGCTTCGATGCGCCGGCGCGCTATCTGCCCAGCCGGGCCACCCAGCGCGCGCGCCAGGCGGCGCTGCCCGAGCCGGCCGTCTTGCGCGCCGATCTCGACCATGCCCTGGCCGGCTTGCCGTTCCGCGCCGCGGTGTTCGCCCCGTTCCTCGCCGACGTCGCGGCGGCGCGGTTGCAGGCGCTGCTCGGGCGCGACGACCTGCGCGACACCGGCCTCGGTCTCCGGCTCGACTCGCTGCTGTTCGAGCGCCCGGCGCCTCAAGGCGGCGGCTGGGTCGCCCTGATGCCGTTGCGCGAGGTCGCCGATCCCGCGCGCCTCGCGCAAGCCGTCGCGGCGTGGCGCGAGCCGGACGTCAGCTACCTCGACTTGAAGCACGAGTCCGATCGGCTGCTCGCGCTCTACCGCGACGAGGCGCTGTGGCTGGCGCTGCTCGGCGCCGGCGCGATCGTGGTGCTGCTGGCGGTCACCCTGCGGTCGCGGCGTCGGGTCTGGGCGGTCGTGGCGCCGCTGGTCGGCGCCGTCCTGGTGACCGCGGCGCTGCTCAGCCTGGGCGGCCGGCTGTCGATCTTCAACCTGTTCGGGCTGCTGCTGGTGGTCGCCGTCGGCTCGAATTACTGCCTGTTTTTCGAGCGCCTCGAGCGCCTCGAGCGCGACGACACGGCGTCGGGGCGCACCGTCTCCGCGGTTGTGCTGGCCAATCTCTGCACCGTCGTCGGCTTCGGCGTGCTCGCGGTGTCGAGCATCCCGGTGCTGCACGGCATCGGCACCACGGTGGCGATTGGTACGTTCATTTGTCTGATATTCTCGGCGAGCTGGACGCCCTCACCCGGTCCGCGCGCCGCGCGGGAAGGGTGAGGGCATTTGGCGGCAGGAGGCTGGATGCGCTGGCGCGTACTCGAGGCAGTCATGCTCGCGGCAGTGCTCGCCGGCTGTGCCGGTATGAAGCCGCCCGACATCGTGGCGAGCAACGAGGCCCAATACGTCGCGCTCTATCCCTACTACGCCGAGGTCTGCGCGGTGTCGCAGATCCAGAAGAAGCCGGGCTTCGGCGCCGACATCCGCGGCGGCCCGGGCGGCCACGCGGTCCTGTACCTGAACGGCGTCTGCCGCGACCGCGGCGCCAACTATCCGACGGTCAAGCTGTGCGACGGCGCGCCGGCGGAGGGCCAGGGCGTCGGTCTCTCGGTCAATGCACACTACCGCAACGCCAATTGGGTCGCGGTCGAGGGCCGCGATTTCTTCTACGGCGGCGACCTCGGTCCGACCGAGCGGCTGACCCGGCTCGCCTATCGGCGCGCCCAGGAGGCGGCCCAGGCCCAAGGCGTGCTCGACGGCGTGCAGTTCCACGACGTCGTATTCGACGACATGCCGCCCGGCACGGCGCGCCGGGATTGGATGTACGAAGTCTCGATCGGCACCGACTACGCCGTCGGTTTCGCACGCGACCGCTACTGCGCCCGCGTGCCGCTGTCGCGCGCGCGCATGGGCCGCGTCGTCGGCTTCCTCAACGACCTCAACGCGCCCTACCGCGACGGCCGCAAGACCTACGAATGGAGCGTGCTGGCCAACAACTGCTCGCACACCATCCACAACGCGCTGAGCGCCGTCGGCATCTGGGAGCCCTGGGAGACCGATCGCTTCGTGCTGATCTCGGCGTTCGACTTCCCGGTGCCCAAGAACGAGCTCGTCAACCTGCTCCGGCGGACCAACGACCTGCCGCTCGACGATCCCGCGGCGCTGTACGGCGACCCGGCGGCGCGCGCGGCCGTGCTCGCCGATGGCGTCGTGCCGACCGCGCCGGGCGCGCTGGCGTCGTTCCAGCCGGTGATCCGCGACAACGACGTCTACGACACCGACCTCAGCCTGATTTTCTACGACGAGCCGGTGTTCGGCGGCTACGAGCCGCGCCTTCGCGCCATGTTCGCCGAGCCGCGCTACATCGACCTGGCGGCCAACCTACGCCACTTCGCGGAGGTCTATCGGCGTGCCCACACGCGTCGCTATAATACCGTGGAGCCGACCACCACTCCGAACCGCCACCAACTCCAGGCGTTTTATGATAGTTACTTCAACAGCCTGGAGCGTGACGGGGCGGCGACCGACGCCGCGCTGGCGGGCCTCCGGGGCCGCTGATCGCCCGGCACCGGCCCGTCGCGTGGCCGCCCGCGGGGTGTGCCGGCGGCCGAGCGCAACGGTTTCATTTGACCTAGGCACATAGTCTCGATGGCGACGATTCTGACCGATCCACACGACGCGGCGGCGGGCGACGAGACCGCCCTGACGCCCTTGGAGCTCGAGGTTGCCCAGCTCCTGGTCACGACCCTCCGGCTCGAAGATGCCCCGGACACTATCGCGCCCGACGAAGCTCTGTTCGGCGACGGGCTGGGGCTCGACTCGATCGACGCGCTCGAGCTGGCGCTGGCGATCTCGCGGACCTACGGCTTCGAGATCAAGTCGGACGACGCCGACAATCGCCGCGTCTTCGCCAGCTTGCGCGCGCTCGCCGACCACATCCAGCGTCGCCGGGCCCGCTGAGGGTGTCGCGCCGCGCGCTGTTCCTGCGGATCGTCGGCGCGCTCCTGTTGGCGTTGGCTGTGGCGGTCTGGTGGCGCGACTACGGCGCGACGCTCGCCGGCGTGCTGCCGGCGTTCGGCTACGCCGCCGTCATGGTGACGTTCGCGCGCACCTTGCGCCGCGGTCATGAACCGCTGATCACGCGGTTTTGCCGGCTCCACCACGGCCACCTGCCGGAGGAGTGTCGCGGCTACACCCGACGTCTGACCGTCATCTGGGCCGGGGTGACCGGCGCCTGCGCGCTCGAGGTGGCGGCCCTGCCGCTGCTCGGCTGGGCCGACTGGATCGGCCCGGTCAACCTGATCAATCTCGGTCTGATGGTCGCGCTGTTCCTCGGCGAGCACGCGCTGCGCGCCCGGGTTTTCCCGCATCTTCCGAGCGGCTCGCCGTTGGACACCGGGCGCATCATGCTGCAGTCGCTGCGCAGCCGATGACGACCGCGCCGGCCGCCGCGACCGCAGCCGAGCCCGCGACCGGCGTACCACTGGTGACTCGCGCACTCGACGCGATCGTCGCTTGGCACGCCGGTCGGCCGATCGCCATCGCCGAGCTCCTGGCCGACGCCGGTGCGCTGGGCCGCCGGTTGCCGGCGCGCGGCGCGCTGATCAACGCCTGCGCCAACCGCTACGCCTTCCTGGTCGGCTTCGTCGCCTGCCTGCTCAACGGCCGGGTATGCCTGCTGCCGGGCGATCGGACGGCGTCGCGTCTGGCGGCGCTCCGGGGCGGCGAGCCCGATTGCCAGGTGCTCGTCGATGACGCTACGGCGGTCGACGGCGCCGCGATCCCGGTCGAGATCCTGACCGGGGCGCCGGTCGACGCCGCCTTCCGCGGCGTCGGGCGCAGCCTCGACGCAGACCGCATCGTCGCGGTCGCCTTCACGTCGGGCACGACCGGCGAGCCGCTCGGGCACGCCAAGCGTTGGGGCACCCTGATGCGGCGCATCGAAGCCGTGGCCGAGCGCTTCAAGCTGATGGGGCCGTCGACCACCGCGATCGTTGCGACCGTGCCGCAAGGCCACATGTACGGCTTTGAGACCACGATCCTGCTGCCGCTGCGCGCCGCGGTCGCGATCGACAGCAGCACGCCGCTCTATCCCGACGACGTGCGCCAGGCACTGGCGCGGCTGCCGGGACCGCGCGTCCTGGTGACCAGCCCCGTGCATTTGCGCGCGTTGGCCGACGGCGGTCCCGCGCTGCCGCCGCTCGACGCGGTGATCTCCGCGACCGCGCCGCTCGACGCCGACCTGGCGGGCCGGGTCGAGGCGCGCCTGGCGACCGAGCTGCTCGAGATCTATGGCTGCACCGAAGCCGGCACGGTCGCCAGCCGGCGCACCGTGCGCGACCACGCCTGGACGCCGTTCGATGGCCTCTGGCTCGAGCCTGGCGACGACGACGCGG
>JACQAI010000039.1 GCA_016195115.1 Pseudomonadota bacterium | reverse complement strand
CTTGAGGATGGGATTTTCGAGGTTCAGATCGATGTGCGAGTAGAACAGGCTCGGCTTGTAGAAGACGTCGTACTTCGCGGCGTGCTTCTTCTCGAACACCATCGCCTGGTCGAGGCTGAGGCCCATCTCGCCCGGCAGGTAGTCGACGCTGCCCGACAGCAGATTTGATTCGAGCGCCGCGGTGTTCTCGATCGCGCGCACGACGATGCGCCGGAACGCCGGCGGCTTGCCCCGCCAAGTGGGGTTGCGCTCGAGCACGATGTGGCTGCCGGCCGACAGCTCGGCGATGCGGTATGGGCCGGCATAGAGCCCGGGGTTGCCCGGCTCGGTCTCGTAGAGCGTGCGCGTGCGGTACTGCGCCGGATCCTCGAAGCGTGCCCGCTCGAGATGCGCCGGGACCAGATGCAGGTCGACGATGTTGTAATCGAAGCTGACGCGATCGACGTGCAGGGTGAAGGTCTTGTCGTCGACCGTCGTGATCGCGGTGATGCGCCGGTACATCTCGGCGTTGGCCGCACCCGACTTCGCATTGCGCCCGATCTCCCAGGCGAACTGCACGTCGCGCGTCGTGACCGGCGTGCCGTCGCCCCACGTCGCGTCGGGCAGCAAGGTGAAGGTGACGGCGATGCCCGGCTTGCCATCGCGGTCCTCGAGCGCGGCCTTGCCGTTCTCCAGGGTCGGCAGCGCCGTGCACAGCACGCAGATCGGCTGCCAGCCGGCGTCGAACGCGGTCAGCGGGCGGTTGACCATGCCGAGGACGTAGCTCTTGGCGACCGTCAGATCGATCAGCGGGTTGATCGTCGGCGGGTAGGTCGAGACCCCGATCGTCAGGGTGTCGCGCTCGGCCGCGCCCCCGGGCGACGCGCCCAGCAGCAACGCGCCGAAAGCGGCGACCAGCGGCCGTAACAGCTTGATGATTGGGTAATTTATTGACGGCATGGTAGAAGTGATTCCGTCCTCAGTTCGATCAACTTTGCCATAAAAACCGTCGTGTGCGACGCCTTCAGGTCGATAGCCGGAGCCGATCTTGCCTGCCGATGAGACCAACGCCCCGAAGAATCCGTCCAAGCGCCTGTCGTCGCAGGAGCTCAGCGGGGTGTTGCAGCGGCACCGTCGGTTCGTCAACCAGCTGCCGGGCGGCGCGCGCGCCAATCTCGCGTTCCATGACCTGTCGGGCATCGATCTGACCGATTGCGATCTGTCGGGCGCCGATCTCTCGGGCGCCAAGCTGCAGCGTGCCACCCTGACGCGCGCGGTGCTGCGCACCGCCAGCTTGTTCGCCGCCGATCTCCGGCTCGCCGACATGCGCGAGGCCGACCTGACGCGCGCCGATCTGCGCGGCGCCACCCTGCGCGGCGCCGTGCTCGACGACGCCATCCTGTCGAGGCCGATCTGCGCGAGGGCGTGCTGGCGCAGAGCGACCGCAACCGCGAGCTGCGGGCCGTGACATACGAAGCATCGCCGGCCGACATGGTGTGCGTGGTGGCGCGACGCGCCGACCTCAGTTACGCCAAGATGGCGAACGCCTTCGTCGTGCAGACCGACTTCAGCGACGCCAACCTCTACCGCGTCAAGATGTCGGGCGCCGATCTGCGCAACGCCACCCTGACGGGCTCGATCCTCGAGGGCGCCGACCTCACCGGCTGCAACATGACCGGCGCCAACCTGCAGGGCGCGGTGCTGACCAACGCGACGTGGACCGGCGCGATCCTCGAGGGCACCGATCTGCGCGGCGCGATCTACGACAAGGTCGCGCTGTCGGCCGCGGTCGACGCGACCGCGGCGCGGCGCGTCAAGCCGTTCGCCGATCTCGGCGTCGACATGGCGCATGTGCTGCGCGAGCACGCCAAGTGGATCGGCTCGTCGGGCTATACCGGCACGCAGGCGCGGCTGTCCGAGCTCGACTTGAGCGAGTTCAACTTCGCCAAGGCGCATCTGTCGGCGGCCCAGCTCGACTACTGCATCCTCGCCGGGGTCGATCTCAGCCAGTCCGAGCTCCTGATGACCAATCTCGCCTATGCCGATCTGCGCGGCGCCAACCTGTCGGGCGCCAATCTGCGCGGCGCCAACCTGCGTCGCGCCACCCTGATCCGCGCCGACCTGCGCCGCGCCGACATCGCGGCGATGGACAAGGTCGGGTCGGCCGACTCGCAATGGCCGGCCGACCTCGAGCTCGCCAAGCTGTGCGGCGCCCAGATGCAGAGCGCGGTGCTGCGCGGCGCGCGCCTGCTCGGCGCCGACCTGACCGCGGCCGACCTCAGCGACGCCGACCTGTCGAACGCCGACCTCGAGAACGCCAACCTGTCCGAGGCCAACCTGCGCGGCGCCAACCTCACCGGCGCCAACCTAAAAAACGTCCGCGGCTACAAGCCGGGGTAGGGAAGGGATCGCAGCGCCGGCGTGTCACTGATGACGCGCCCAATTCTCCGTCGTCAGCTTGCGGACGCGGCCGAACTCCCGGGCGTTGTTGGTCACGAGGATGAGATCAAGACAGCGGGCGTGCGCGGCGATGAACAGGTCATTGGCACCGATCATGCGGCCACGGACCGCCAGATCGGCGCGGATGTCGGCGTAGTGGTCGGCGGCCTCTTCCGGAAAGCCGAGGACGGCGACATGGCGGAGGAACGCGTCGACCGCGACGCCGTCGTGCTGGCGGCGCGGCGACACCCTAACTCCAAACAGGAGCTCCGACTTCGTGACGACCGAGATGCACACGTCACTTACCGCGACACTCTGCAGTCGTCTCAAGAGGACGTCGCTTGAACGTTTCATGATGTAGGAGCACACGTCGGTATCGAGCATGTAGCGCGCCATTAGTGGTCGCGCTCCTGGACGGGAAGATCCTCCACGCCAGCCATGAACTCCGCGGACGCTGCCGGTCCGCGGATCAGGTAGTCCGACCAATCGGCGGGTCGCGGCGACAGGATCACCTCGTCACCTTGCTTGCGGATAAACACCTCGGGCGTGTCGAACTGGAACTCCTTGGGTAGGCGCACCGCCTGGCTGCGGTTGTTCTTGAAGATCTTGGCTGTTTTCGGCATGGCTCCCTCCAAGGGCTGGCATATACATGAGTATATGCCAGCTGCCGTTCAAGCGCGAGTGGGGAGTCCACGGGCGGAGCGGGCCCGGGGCTAGGGGCTAAGCTTCGCTGTAGAAGAACACCACCAGCGCGTCGCTGACGTGCGCGTCGTCGCGGCGCAGCGCGTCGACGAAGCCGAGCTTGCTCTTGCCGTCGCTCGCCAGGTCCTCGACCAGGAGCACGCGCGCGCCGGGCTTGAGATCGCCCTCGATCTGGGCGTTGCGCGCGAAGCACTTGGGCTTCTTGCGGACGTAGAGCATCGGCAAGGCGAGCCGGTCGGCGATCCATGCGGCGTACGGGATTCCCGCGGTCTCGCCGCCGGCGATCGCGTCGATCGACTCGCAGCCGATCTCGCGCTCGATCTTGGCCACCGCCATGTCGATGATGGCGCGGCGCGCGCGCGGGAACGAGATCACCTTGCGGCAATCGACATAGACCGGGCTCGCCCAGCCCGAGGTGAAGGTGAAGGGCTGGGCGGGACGGATGTGGATCGCCTCGATCTCGAGCAGGATGCGCGCGGTGCGCAGCGCGTCGTCGGCGTCGGTCGTCATGGCGCCGGAGAGTGCCGCACGCGATTGCCGCTGTCCAGGAGACCTGCGGCGAATCGAGCGGGTTCGATCAGGGCACGAGCAGTCGGACGCGCCCGGCGGTTTTGGGCAGGGTCTCGGCGACGTCGCGAAACCGGCGATCGGCGGTTACGACATGGGTCTCGTGGTGCAGGGCAAGCGCCAAGTAGAGGCAATCATAGACGGGGTGGGCGAGCTCGGTCGCGAGCGTCAGCGCGGCGGGAAGATGGGGCTCGACGGCGAGCGATGCGACCGGCGCGTTGGCGAGCTCGAATAAGCGTTCGCGCGCTTCGTCGGCGGTGAGCTCGCCGAGCACGCTGCGGCGCCAAAGCGCGTTGGCGGCTTCGACCAACCACAGGACGGGGGCGATGAGCTCGTCGTCGAGCAGCGCGTCGGCGGCATCGCGCCCCGGCTCGTCGAGCACCCACTTCAGGGCGACCGACGCATCGACGACGATGCTCATCGACGGTCGCGATCTTGACGGATCAGGTCGGCTGATTCGCCGGAGATGCGGCCGCGGGTCGCGTCGCGGAGCGCCGCGGCGCGCTGGCGGAAGGCGGCGCGGCCAGCCCGAAGAGCTTCCTCCAGGATGATGCGGTGCTCGGCCTCGGCGCTGCGGCCGTGCTGAGCGGCGCGGCGCTTCAAGGCTTCGATGACGTCCTGGGGAACGTCGCGGACCAGGAGCTGGGGCATGGGTCCCTCCTCGTGCTATCAGATGATAGCAATGCCATGGGAAGAATCCCAGCCCCTCGGAGTTGACCTCGGGCCGGGAATCGACTAGAACAAAAAGCGAACACAGCCGTTAGCCTCATCATGATCCCCCGCCGTGACCCGCACGCGTTGGCCGCGTTGAAGAGCCGCCTCCGCGCGCTGGAGACCGCCG
>JACQAI010000278.1 GCA_016195115.1 Pseudomonadota bacterium | reverse complement strand
GCGCGCGCGACGGCATCAAGCCGCGCCCGAGGGCCCATCACTGGGGAGGACGATCCATGACGACCACGCGCCGCACTTCGCGCCGCACCGTGCTGCAGGGAATCGCCGGGCTCGCCGCGACGCCGCTGATCGCCGCCCCGGCGATCGCGCAGGCGCGGCCGCTGCGCATCGGCATCATCGCGCCGCGCTCGGGGATCCTCGCCACGGTCGGCGAATGCGCCGTGCGCTGCATCGAGTGGGGCACCGCGCGGATCAACGCCCAGGGCGGCATCGCGGGCCGCAAGGTCGAGCTCGTGATCGAGGAGGAGACCTCGCCCAAGGACACCATCGACCGGCTGCGCAAGCTGGTGCTGCAGGAGAAGGTCGACTGCGTGCAGGGTCTGGTGTCGTCGGGCGTCAGCCTGTCGGCCGGCCCGGTCGCCGAGGAGATGAAGGCGTTCGTGATCATGTGGGACGGCACGACCCAGGACGGCGTCAACGAGACCATGCCGAACCCGCGCTACATCTTCCGCTCGACCGACAACGAGTGCGAAGCCGTCATGGCCTCGCTGCTGGTCGCCAAGCACTACAAGGGCAAGTTCGTCACGGTCGCCGGCATCAACCCGGACTACTCCTACGGCCGCAACAATTGGGCGGCGTTCCTCGCGATCATGAAGAAGTTCGGCATCGAGGTGAAGGAGACGGTCGATCTGTGGCCGAAGCCCGGCACGATGGACATGAGCGCGCACGTCGCCGCGCTCAAGGCGGCCAAGCCCGACCTGATCTTCTCGTCGCTGCTGTTCGCCGATCTCCCGGTGTTCATGAAGCAGGGCCACGCCGCCGGCCTGTTCGACGGACCGAAGCTCGTGTTCCCGGCGGCCGGCTTCCAGCACACCCAGATGAAGAAGGAATACACGCCCGAGGGCATGATCTTCGGCCACAACACGCTCTACTTCGCGCTCAAGAACCCGAGCGCGCTGCAGAAGGACTTCGTCGACTACTACGAAAAGACCTTCAAGGACTATCCGCAGTGGGAGGCCGACCGCGCCTACTTCGCGATGGCGGTCTACAAGGCCGGCGTCGAGAAGGCGGTCAAGGCCAAGAGCGGCAGCTGGCCATCGCAGAACGACGTCATCGACGCGATCGAGGGCATCGAGGTCGAGTCGCTCGGCGGCAAGGGCAGGATGCGCAAGGATCACATCGCCGATCAGACCTTCTATCAGGGTCTGACGACCCACAAGAACCCCTACGACTTCGTCACCATCGATCCGGTCGACGTGATGTACTCCGATCAGCTCCAGAAGCCGCCCGGCGCCAACTTCTGGAACTGGATCAAGGACGCCAAATTCACGCTGTAGCGCGCCCCCTCACCCTGCCCTCTCCCCCGATGGGGGAGAGGGTTGCGAGCGCAATGGGCGGGGGCGCCGCCGCGTGACCGCGTTTTTCGACATCGCGATCAGCGGCGTGTTCCACGCCGCGGTGCTGTTCCTGGTCGCTGCCGGGCTGCAGCTGGTGTTCGGCGTCCAGAAGATCGTCAACCTGGCGTGCGGCTCGTTCTATGCGGTCGGCGCCTATTTCGGCATCGCGTCGGTCGATTGGGCGGTGCGGCTGGGCCTGCCGCCGGCGCTGTTCCTGGTCGTGCTGCTCGGCGCCGGGGCGTCGCTGGCGCTGATCGGCCCGCCGATCGAGCGCCTGCTGCGCCCGGTCTACGATCGCGACGAAGCCTTCCAGCTGCTGCTGACCTTCGCGCTGGTGTTGATGTTCCAGGACGCCATCCGGTTCATCTGGGGACCCGCGCCGCTGCAGCTCGGCAACCTCTACATGGTCTACGGCCGCGTCGTGGTCGGCGGCGTCGCGTTTCCCGCCTACAATCTCGTGGTGATCGCCGCCAGCTTGGGCATCGCCGTGGGTCTCGGCTGGTTCCTACAGCGCACCAACACGGGCCGCATCCTGCGCGCGACCGCCGAGGACCGCGAGACCGCGCAGGCGCTCGGGGTCGACGTCGGGCGTATGTACGCGCTGGTGTTCACGCTCGGCACGGCGTTGGGCACGCTCGGCGGCGCGCTCGTCGCCCCGGCTTCCGCGGCGTCGCTCGACATGGCGGTCGAGCTGGTCGTCGAGGCGTTCGCGGTGGTGGTGATCGGCGGGCTCGGCAGCATGCCGGGCGCGCTGGCCGGTGCGCTGATCGTCGGCCTGATGCGCGCCGGCGCGATCTCGATCTATCCCGAGGCCGAGATCCTGGCGATCTACCTGGTGGTCGTCCTCGTCCTGGTCATGCGTCCAGCCGGGCTGTTCGGGCAGGCCACGGCATGATCCGGGTGCTTTTGGTGATACTCGGTCTCGCTGGCCTCGCCGGCGCGCCGCTGGTCGTCGACACCTACTACCTCACCCTGATGGTGCCGTTCTTCGGCTACGCGATCGCGCTGCTCGGGCTCAACCTGCTGTTCGGCTACACCGGCCTGCTGTCGTTCGGCCACGCGCTGTTCATCGCGATCGGCGCCTACGTTACCGCGGCGCTGACCAGCAAGTTCCAGATCCGCAGCTACGAGGTCATCCTGCTCGCGGCGCTGGCGAGCGGCCTGATCGTCGCCGTGCCGGTCGGCGCGATCTGCATCCGCTACCAGAAGATCTTCTTCGGCATGCTAACCCTGGCGTTCGGCATGCTGTTCCACTCGTTCCTGTTCAAGTTCTACAGCATCACCGGCGGCGACCAGGGCATGCGCGTGCTGCGGCCGACCCTGCTCGGGCTCGATCTCACCAGCCTCGACAAAACCGGCTTTGTCACCGGTCCGTTCTATTACTACTGCCTGGCCGTGCTGGTGCTCGCCGCCGCGATCATGTGGCGCATCGTCAGCTCGCCGTTCGGCCTGCATCTGCGCGCGATCCGCGACAACGCCGGCAAGGCGGCCTATCTCGGCGTCGGCATTCGGCGCGGCCGCCTGATCGCCTTCGTGATCTCCGGCGGCTACGGCGCGATCGGCGGCACCATGCTGGCGGTGCAGATCGGCCTCGCCGACCCCGAGCTCGCCTATTGGACGCACTCGGGCAATCTGGTCTTCATGGTCGTGCTCGGCGGCTTCGACAATTTCTTCGGGCCGCTGCTCGGCGCCCTGATCTTCATCCTGCTGCAGGACCAGGTGATGTCGCTGACGCAATACTGGCGCTTCGTGTTCGGCGCCATCCTGGCCGCGGTCGTGATCCTGGCGCCGCGCGGCCTGATGGGCCTGGTCACCGGGCTGGCGCGTCGGCGCGCCGACGGGCCCATCGCAAAGTCGCGCGCCTGATGCTGTCGGTCCGCGGCCTGACGGTCGATATCCAATCGAGCCGGGTGCTGGACGGCGTCTCGCTCGAGG
>JACQAI010000277.1 GCA_016195115.1 Pseudomonadota bacterium | reverse complement strand
GGATTGCGCCGACATGGTGGTGACCATGTGCCGCACCGAGACGATGACGGGCCAGACCATGGTGATCGACGCGGGGCGCGTCTTCCATTGAGGCGCGCGGCGCTCGCGCTGCTCGCCATCCTGGCGTTCCCGGCGAGCGCCGGCGCGGAAACCTATCCGAGCCGGCCGATCCGCATGATCGTCGGCTTCCCCGCCGGCGGCCCGACCGATGTGCTGGCGCGCCTGGTCGGGCAGGCCATCACCGAGCGGCTGGGCCAACCGGTGGTGATCGACAACCGCCCGGGCGCCGGCGGCATGATCGGCGACGACGTCGTCGCCAAGGCGGCGTCCGACGGCTACACGCTCGGCATGATGAGCTCGGCGCACTCGACCAACCCGAGCCTCTATCCCAAGATTCCCCACGACGTCGCCAAGGACTTCACGTCGATCGCGCTGGTCGCGCTGACGCCCTACATCCTGGTCGTCAACCCGGCGGTGCCGGCGCGCTCGGTGGCCGAGCTGGTCGCCTGGATCCAGGCGCAGCCGGGCGAGGTCCACTACGCCTCGAACTCGATCGGCGGCCGGCCGCATCTGGCCGCCGAGCAGCTGGCGCGCACCGCCGGCCTGCGCCTGGTGCACGTGCCGTACAAGGGCTCGGCGCCGACCATCACGGCGATGCTCTCGGGCGAGATCCCGCTGATGTTCGAGAACGCCTCGGTGCTCGGTCCGCACATCAAGGCCGGCAAGATGCGCGCGTTGGCGATCACCAGCCGCGAGCGCACGCCGGCCTTCCCCGATCTGCCGACGGTCGCCGAGTCGGGCTATCCGGGCTTCGAGGTGGTCGGCTATTTCGGCGTGCGCGGCCCGGCGCGGCTGCCGCCCGAGCTGGTCGGCCGGCTCAACACCGCGATCGTTGCGGCGCTCGCGACGCCGGCGCTCAGCGAACGCCTGGTCGAGTTCGGCGCCGATCCGGCCGGCGGCTCGCCCGCGGACTTCGAGCGCTTCCTCGCCGCCGACATCGCCCGCTGGGACAAGGTGATCCGCGACGCCGGGATCACGGCCGACTGACGCCGGGAAAAATTTCTCCGCTGTCTTCGCCCTTTACAGAAAATTGTAGATTGTAAGGCATATTCGCCTCACGTTGCCGTCCGCGCTTGTCTCTTGCTCGCGCGTGGAGCGCAAACCACGCGCTGAAGAACACCGCATGACTGAGGCCGCCGATCGATCGATCTCGATGCGCTGCACGGCCGGTGTGTCGGTCGCCTTCGTGCTGTTTGCCGCCATCGTCCTCTTCGTCGGCCCACAGGACTATCCGAACCTCCACACGATCCTCGATACCGGCATGGCGTTGCTGTCGGGTGTCCTCGTGCTGGTGCTTTGGGACATGGGATCGCATTCGGGCCACCCGCTCTACAAATGGCTCGCGGCGAGTTTTGCGGTGACCTCCGGGCTCGAGATCCTTCATGTCCTCGTCACCGTCGAATGGTCTGGCGTGCTCTCGCCGATCGCGGCGGCGGCGGGGTTCCTGCGCCCGGCGACATGGCCCCCAGCGACGCATGTCCTGCCGGTCGGCATCGGCAGTGCCCTATGGCTGGTCGAGCGCCGTGGCGCACCCGGTGTCGCCTTCTATGCGGCGGCCGCCGTTGTCATCGGGGCGGCGCTGTTCCTCGCGTTTCAGTGGCTGCCAACCTACACGTCCCCCATCCTGGGCGTTACGCGTCCCACCCTGATCCTCGCACCGCCGTTATGGCTGGCGGTCGGACTCGCGGCATGGCGAATGCGGGCGAATGACCGCATCTCGCAGCCGTTGGCGTGGATGGCTGGCGCGTTCTTCCTTGCCAACACGGCGATGCTCTATTCGGCGGCGGCGGCTGATGCGCCGGCGATGGTGGCGCATTTCGGCAAGATCTCGGGGTACCTGATCCTGCTCCTCAGCGTGATGCAGATGGCGACGCTGGACACGGTCGAGCGCATCCGCGCCGAGGCTGAGCTCGCCCAGCTGAATCGAGGCTTGGAGCGCCGAATTCACGAGCGGACCGCTACTCTGGAGGCGGCAAACCAGGCGCTGCATGACGAGGTCGAGCAGCGCAAGGCGGCCGATGAGAGGCTGCATCAATCGACGGCGCTGCTGCAGGCGACGTTCGACGCCGCGCCGTTTCCGGTCTCGGTGGCGGCGCCGGATACCACGGTGCTGATGTGGAACCGCGCGGCGGAGAGAGCCTTCGGATATCGTGCCGACGAGGTCATCGGGCGCCGCTACGTGGACTTGATCCGAAACGGCGAAGAGGCGACTTTCGCGGAGTTCTTTCGTCGCTCGCTCGCGGGCGAATCCCTGGTCGCCATCCCCGCGAAGCGTACCGCTCGGGGCGGCAAGACGCTCGATATCAGCTTCTCGAGCTCTCCCGTGTACGGCGCCGACGGGACCGTCCAGGCCGTCGTCTGCGTGCTCGAGGACGTGACGCAGAAAATCGCCACCGAGGCGCAGCTGCGCCAGGCGCAGAAGATGGAGGCCGTGGGCCAGCTCACGGGCGGCCTCGCGCACGATTTCAACAACCTCCTGCTCGTCATCATCGGCAATCTTGGTCTCTTGCGCGAGCTTCGCGGCGACGATCGCGAAGTCGACGAGCTCGCACGCGAGGCTCATGACGCCGCCCGCCGCGGCGCCGACCTGACGCGGAGCCTGCTCGCCTTTGCGCGTCGGCAGCCCCTGCAGCCCAGGCGCGCCGATCTCAATGCGCTCGTGACCGACATGAGCAAGCTCTTGGGCCGGACTCTCGGCGAGCATATCGAGATCGCTCCCGAGCTTGCTGCCGACACGTGGCCGGTCGTCGTCGATCCGGTCCAGCTCGAGGCGGCGCTGGCCAATCTCGCGACCAACGCGAGGGACGCGATGCCGAAGGGCGGCCGGCTGACAATCGCAACCGCGAACCGGCGGCTCGACGCGGACTACGCGGCTGAGCATCCGGAGGTGACCCCGGGCGACTACGCCGTGCTGCAGGTCAGCGACACGGGAGCCGGCATGCCGCCCGACGTGCTCGAAAAGGCGTTCGAGCCGTTCTTCACCACGAAATCCCGCGGCGAGGGAACCGGGCTCGGCCTCAGCATGGTGTTCGGCTTCATGAAGCAGTCGGGCGGGCACATCAACGTCTACAGCGAGGTCGGCGTCGGCACCACGTTCCGCCTCTATCTGCCGCGCGCCCGCGCCGCGGTCGAAGACGACGCCAACATCGCGGACGCGCCGGCGATGCAGGGCGGCCGCGGCGAGCGGGTTCTCGTGGTCGAGGACAACGCCGCGATCCGTCGCCTCGCGCTGCGGCAGCTGGGACAGCTCGGCTACCGCGCCGAGGCGGCCGAGAACGCCACCGCCGCGCTGCAGCTGCTCGAGCAGAGCGGGCCCTTCGATCTGGTGTTCAGCGATGTCGTGATGGCCGGCAAGGTCGACGGGTTCGACCTGGCGCGGATCGTCGGGGCACGCTGGCCACACACCGCGATCGTCATGACGTCCGGGTTCCCGGATGCCGACGCCAACGGGCACGCGGATCCGCTGCCGAACGTCCGGTCGCTGGCCAAGCCCTACCAGAAGGAGGATTTGGCGCGGCTGGTGCGCGAGGCGCTGGACGGGCGTGCTGGGAAGAGCTGATTCACCGGGTCCCGCATCGACCGGTTCGAAACGGGCTACCGACCCGGTTCACGGGGTCAGGCGCTTCAAGTCCTCGATGACGCTGTCGATGAGCTTCTGGCGCCGCGGATCCTGCGCTTCGGGCGTGGCGGCAAACAGGCGCAGCAGATAGCACGCGCGTTCCGCCGCCTCGGCCCGGGTCGCCGCGGGCGCCGATTGCAGAAACGTCTCGAGCTCGACCTGGCGCTGCTTCAGCGCGGCCTGATCGGCCGCGACCTCGTGGAGCTGGCGCCGCAGATCGGTCGCCTTTTGCGCCGCCATGCCGCGATGCGTGTCGAGCTTCACCGGATCATCCTCCATGGCCGGCCCCTTCAGCGATCGGCGACGCGCCAGCGCCGAGCGCGCTCACGGCCGCGCCGAGATCGGCGTCGGCGGCGCGGCGTCGCGTGACAACAGGTTTTGACTCGCGATCGTGGTCGCGAGCGCCGCGAGCAGCAGGATGACGCAGATGGCGCCGAACCCGAGGCGCGACCGACGCGCGCTTGGCGAGCCCCGCGGTGCACCCGGCGACACGACGGCCGGCGCGGCGGGCGACGCCGGCAGCAGCCCGATCAGTCGAGCCGCTTGCGCCGCGGTGTCGTAGTGCCGACCGGCGGCGTCCGGCAGCCGGCCGAACAGCCCGACCAGGGCCGCGGCCGCCTGCGGCTTCGGCAGTCCGGCCAACCGCGCGGCCTCGCGCCACGGATCGCAGCCGAGACGGGCCAGCGCCGAGACGACGCTGAGCGTCATGCCGTTCTCTTCGTCACCGACGGACGCGAAAAGAAATTCGTTGAATTCGGAGGGATTCACGGGCGGACCGGCGTGATGCCGCAAAGACCTGCCGTATATAAGGTGACGACGCTGGATTACCATTTATTTCGGTTTGCCCAGCAAAATCAGTGCTAAGATAACAGTCCGCCCGGGAATTCTTTGCGTGCCAAAGGTAGCTTGGACCGGCGGATGCGCGCCACCGGCTGGCGACCCGGCGCGACACCCCCCGCTCCACGGCCTCCGAGGAGGGTCGAGCCGCTATGCCAGATCCGCGATTCTTCCAGCGCGCCGGCCCGTTCTCGCTGGCCGAGCTGGCCGCGCGCGTCGGCGCTGCGCTCGGCGACGCCGCCGCCGGCGCACTGACGATCTCGGACCTGGCACCGCTCGACGAGGCGCAGCCGGGCGACCTCAGCCTGTTCGCCGAACCGCGCCACGGCGCCGCCTTCGCGGCGACCGCGGCCGGCGCCGTGCTGACCACGGCGGCGCTCGCGACGGCGCGCCGCGCGACCATGGGGCTGATCCTCTCGGACGCGCCGCGCGTGCACTACGCCGCGATCGCACGCCTGTTCTATCCCGAGGTCGCGCTCGACACCGCGCCGCACGTGCCGCCAACGATCGCGCCCGACTGCCGGATCGAGGCCGGCGCGGCGATCGGCGCCGGCGCGGTGCTCGGCGCGCGCTGCCGCATCGCCAGCAACGCCGTGATCGCGCCGGGCGTGATGCTGGGCGACGACTGCATCGTCGGCGCCGGCGCCTCGATCAGCCACGCGCTGATCGGCCGTGCGGTCGAGATCTATCCCGGCGCGCGTATCGGCACACCCGGGTTCGGGTTCGTGCCGGGCGAGCGCGGACCGGTGCGCGTGCCGCAGCTCGGCCGCGTGGTGATCGGCGACCGCGTCGAGATCGGCGCCAACACCACGATCGACCGCGGCGCGCTCGGCGACACCGTGATCGGCGCCGGCACCATGATCGACAACCTGGTCCAGATCGCGCACAACGTGCGCATCGGGCTCGGCTGCGTGATCGCCGCCCAGGTCGGCATCGCGGGCAGCACGCGGATCGGCGACGGCGTCATGATCGGCGGCCAGTCGGCGATCGCCGACCACCTGACGATCGGCGCCGGCGTGCGGATGGCGGCGCGCAGCGGCGTCATGCGCGACGTGCCGGCCGGCATCACGATCGGCGGCGCGCCGGCCGTGCCGATCCGGCAATGGCACCGCCAGACCGCCACCCTGGAGCAGCTCGCCGAGGCGCGCCGGCTCGGCAACGGCGCCGACAAGGCGCGCGGCGAACCCGGCACGGCCGACCGCCCGCGTCCGGCGCGCATCCGAGGTGTCCCGCGCCGGCTTGCGTCGGCGCCTGCCGTGGGCTCAAGATAAACCTCAGGATTTGACCTGCCGCCGACGGCGACTGGACCGGGGGTATAGGGATGGGCGCAGCGCAACCGCGGATTGGTGTGCTGGTCCACGACGACGATCAAGCGCTCGAGTTCCGGTCTCCGGTCCTGCGTGTCGGCGAGCGCGGCGGCGCCGCCGACGACATGCCGGCGTTCTGCCGCGCGTTCGCCGCCGCGCTCGGCGTCACGTAACGGCACTCGCGCGAGGACACGCCATGGCGATCATACGGACGGTTCTCGGCGACATCGCGGCGGATCGCGCCGGGCTGACCCTGACCCACGAGCATGTCCGCTACGCCTACTCGGGCTGCGAGTACGACCACCACAACGTCTGGGAGTTCAACGACGTCGCCGAGACGATCGCGCGCGTGATGAAGTCCGGGGTCGCCGACTACGGCATCAAGACCCTGGTCGACCTGACGCCGCCCGAGATCGGCCGCCACCCCGAGCTGATCGCCGAGGTCCAGCGCCGCAGCGGCATGCAGATCGTCGCCGCGACCGGCTTCTACGCCGAGCGCATGGGCATCCCGTTCTACTGGCGGCGCAAGTCGATCGACTACATCGCCGACATGATGGTGCGCGATCTCACCGAGGGCATGGTCTACGACAACCGCTTCACGCCCTACCGCGCCGGCACGATCAAGATCGCGACCGGCGGCATGGGCCCCGAGCCGACGCCGCAGGAGAAGAACGGCCGGCGCATCGGCCCGGCCGAAGATCGCGTCATCCGCGCCGCCGGCCGCGCCCAGAAGCGCATCGGCTGCTCGATCAACACCCACACCTTGCCGATCGATTACAGCGTCACGAACCCGGCGCTCGAGATGCTCGACGTGCTCGAGGCGGAGGGCGCCGATCCGAGCAAGGTCATCATGGGCCACGTGTTCATCAAACCGCAGCTCGACCAGCTCAAGGCGATCTGCGAGCGCGGCGCCAACCTGCAGATCGACCATATCGGCATCAAGTGGTACACGCCGACCGCCGATGCGCTCGACGAGCAGATGACCGATCTGATCTGCCGGCTGACCGACCTGGGCTACCTCGACCAGATCCTGTTCTCGTACGACCGCTTCTTCCATCACGGCCGCGGCCCGATGACCGACGAGGAGCCCGATCAGGACAACACCAAGGTGCCGATCGGCTATCTGTTCGACAACTTCGCGCCGCGGCTCGCCAAGAAGGGCTTCGGCAAGGACGAGCTGCGCCACGTTCTGGTCGACAACCCGCGGCGCGTCCTCGCGATCTGACACCCCGATCACTTTGGCGCGAAAAGGAATCCCCGAAGGAGAACGCCGATGAGACTCGAACTGACGTGGGGTTGGCGATTGGTCGCGTGCGCGGTCGTGGCGTGCGCCGCGCTCGCCGGCCCCGGGGCGCCGCAGGCGGCATCGCTCGACGCCAAGGCCCAGGCCCTGCTGCCCGCGGACGTCCGCGCCAAGGGCACCCTGACCGCCGCGATGCCGCTCGACTTCGAGCCCTACAACTTTCTCGACGAGAAGAACGAGCAGGTCGGCGTCGACGTCGAGATCTTCCGCGCGGTCGCCGAGGTTTTGGGCCTCAAGCCCGACATCCAGCGCCTCGGCTTCGCCTCGATCATTCCGGCGATCAGCGGCGGGCGCTTCGACATCGGCATGTCGTCGATGGGCATCCTCGACAGCCGCCTGAAGCAGATCTCGTTCGTGCGCTACGCGATCCTGGTCAACGGCCTGATCGTGCGCAAGGGCAACCCGACCGGCGTCAGCAACGCCGATGCCTGCGGCCATTCGATCGCGGTCGAGAAGGGCACCCAGCCGGTGTTCGTCTGGGAAGCCAAGGCCAAGGAATGCGTCGCCGCCGGCAAGAAGCCGATCGAGATCACGGTGTACGACGGCAAGGGCTCGCAGGTGCTGGCGGTCGAGACCGGCCGGGCCGAGGCCGCCGGGGTCAGCTTCGCGACCGCGCTGATCGCCGCCAAGCACTCCAACGGCAAGCTCGACCCGGCGCCCGGCGGCCCGGTGCCGGGCGCCGCGGTCGATGCCGGCATCGGCTTCAAGAAGGAGAACCGCCAGCTCGGCCAGGCGGTCGAGGCCGCCCTCAAGGTGCTGGTCGCCGACGGCACCTACCGCAAGATCTTCGCCAAGTGGGGCCTCGAGGACGTCGCCGCCAGCCCGGCGATCTTCGAGTAGGGATGACGCGGACGCCTGAGGCCGATACGGCCGGGGCGTCGAGCGATCCGCTCGCCGGATTGGCCCCTGGACCGCCGGTGGCGCTGCGCCACCCCGGCCGCTGGGTCGCCGGCAGCGTCGTCCTCTTCATCCTGGTCTGGTTCGGCTACACGGTCGTCACCAACCCCAATTTCCAGTGGCCGATCGTCGGTCACTATCTGTTCAGCCGCGAGATCGTCGCCGGCGTCCTGGTCACCATCCAGCTGACCATCTCGGCGATGGCGATCGGCGTCACGCTCGGCGTCATCGTCGCGCTGATGCGCCAGTCGGACAACCGGCTGCTAGCCTGGTCGGCGCAGGCCTACATCGTGTGCTTCCGCGCCACCCCGGCGCTGGTCCAGCTGATCTTCTGGTTCAACCTGTCGGCGCTGTTCCCGCTGATCACGATCGGCGTGCCGTTCTTCGGGCCCGATTTCATCGCGGTCAACGCCAACCTGATCATCACGCCGCTGATCGCCGCCAACCTCGGGCTCGGTCTGTGCGAAGGCGCCTACATGGCGGAGATCGTGCGCGGCGGCATCCTGAGCGTCGATGCCGGACAGCGCGAGGCGGCGGCCGCCGTCGGCATGACGCGGGCCCAGACCATGCGCAAGGTCGTCCTGCCGCAGGCGCTGCGCGTCATCATCCCGCCGACCGGCAATCAGATCATCGGCATGCTGAAATATACGTCGCTGGCGAGCGTGATTTCCGTGACCGAGCTGTTGTCCTCGGCGGAGCTGATCTACACGCGCACCTTCGAGACCATCCCGCTGCTGATCGTCGCGTCGCTGTGGTACGTCGCGCTCACGAGCGTGCTGACCGCCGGTCAGCGCGTGCTCGAGCGCCATGTCGGACGCAGCCACACCGACGCGCCCGCCGGCCGGGTCCTGCCGTTCCGCCTGGCGGTGATCAACAACCTGTTCGCGTCGCGCGGCGCGCGTCTCGGCTGACCGGCATGGCGTCGAACCCGCCCATGGTGGTCGCCCGCGACATCCACAAGCGCTTCGGCGCCGTCGAGGTGCTCAAGGGCGTCGATCTCGAGGTCGAGCTCGGCAAGGTCGTGTGCATCATCGGCGCGTCGGGCGCCGGCAAGTCGACCTTCCTGCGCTGCATCAACCATCTCGAGCGCCCCGACCTCGGCTACGTCATGGTCGGCGGCGAGCTGGTCGGCTACCGCCGCGTCGGACGGCGCCTGCACGAGGTCAAGGAGCGCGAGCTGTGCGCCGCGCGCGCCGGCATCGGCATGGTGTTCCAGCGCTTCAATTTGTTCCAGCACATGACCGTGCTCGACAACGTCGCGATCGCCCCGACCCTGGTCCGCAGGCTCGCACGCGGCGCCGCCGAGGCGCGCGCCCGCGCGTTGCTCGACCGGGTCGGCCTGGCCGCCAAGGACGGCCGCTATCCGCGCCAGCTGTCGGGCGGCGAGCAGCAGCGCGTCGCGATCGCGCGCGCGCTCGCCATGGAGCCGCGCGTCATGCTGTTCGACGAGGCGACCAGCGCGCTCGACCCCGAGCTGGTCGGCGAGGTCTTGGACGTGATGCGCTCGCTCGCCGAGGACGGCATGACGATGATCGTGGTCACCCACGAGATCGGCTTCGCGCGCGAGGTCGCCGACGAGGTCGTGTTCATGGACGGCGGGGTGATCGCCGAGCGCGGCCCGCCCGCGGAGATCCTGCGCGCGCCCAAGAGCGAGCGCACCCGCGAATTCCTGGCGCGCGTGCTATGACGACGCAACCGCACCGCATCGACGTCCACCACCATCTCTACCCGCCCGGCTATCTGGCGCGGCTGGTCGAGCGCAAGCTGGCGCCGCCGCCGGCGCTGGACTGGCGCCCCGAAATCTCGCTCGCCGACATGGACCGCGCCGGGGTCGCGACCGCGATCACCTCGATCACGGCGCCCGGCCTGGCGCCGGTCGACGCGGACTTCCGCCGTCAGGTCGCGCGCGAATGCAACGAGTACGCCGCGCGCATGATGGAAGATCACCCGGGCCGCTTCGGCTGCTTCGCGACCGTGCCGCTGCCCGACATCGACACCAGCCTGCGCGAGATCGCGCATGCGCTCGACACGCTCGGCGTCGACGGCATCGGCCTCTTGACTAGCTACGGCGATCGCTGGCTGGGCGATCCCGCGTTTGCGCCGGTGATGGACGAGCTCAACCGCCGGCGCGCGGTCGTCTACGTCCATCCGACGGCGCCCGAGTGCAACCGCAACCTGCTGCCCGGCGTGCTCGACTGGGTGATCGAGTTCCCCGCCGACACCATGCGCACGATCGCGAGCCTGCTGTTCTCCGGCACTATCGCGCGCTGCCCCGACATCCGATTCATCTTTGCCCACTGCGGCGGCGTGCTGCCGTTCATCAGCGATCACCTGACGCGCGCCGCGGCGATCGACGCCAAACTCGCCGCCGCAGTGCCGGGCGGCGTCGGCGCGGCTCTGGCGGGCTTCCACTACGACACCGCCTTGCGCGCCCATCCGGCGGCGCTGGCTGCGACCCTCCAGGTCCTGACCGTCGCACAGCTGCTGTTCGGAACCGATGCGCCGCTGCGGATCAGCCGCGATCAGCTTCAGGGCCTGCTCGACCACGGCTTCAGCGCCGCGGAACTCCACGCCATCGAGTGCGGCAACGCTCACCGCCTGCTGCCGCGCTGGAAGCCGGCGGCATGACGCGAGGCCGCGTCGACCATTGACGCCCTGCCCCGTCCGGTCGACTCTGGTGCCATGACGCGGCTCGCCAATCTGCAGCATCGGGTCCTGCGGCACGCCATCGACCAGCTCGAGCGCCTGGTCGCGGCGCCGCGCCATGCCGGCGGCGCCGACCCGGGCTCGGTGCGGCGCCAGGAAGCCGTGATCGCCCGCCACGCCCGCGACTTCGGCTGGCTGGCGCGCCTGCATCTCGAGACCGACGCCACCGCCTACGAGATCAGCTACGCGGCGCGGCGCTGGTTCGAGCGGCCGAGCCGTCCGGCGGCGCAGCTGCGGATTCGCGATCTGGTCGGCATGCCGCTGACCCGGCTGAGCTGATTCGGCGGCACCTGCCGAACGCGTCAGCTCGGACTTTCCGGCGCCTCGACCGCCGTCGTCGAGCTTGATCCGGCGATTGCCGCCTCAGCTCGACGGCGATCCTTTGTGATATACGTTGCCGAGCCTATACCCGCGAGGTCGCTGCCATGCAGGTTACGAAGTGGGGCAACAGCCTGGCCATCCGCCTGGCCGCCGCCGTCGTCAAGGTGCTGCGGTTGAAGGCGGGTGACGAGATCAAGGTGCATGTCGCCGGA
>JACQAI010000276.1 GCA_016195115.1 Pseudomonadota bacterium | reverse complement strand
GACGCGGACCCGGCGCCCGAGTGGTGGATGTGGGGATGGCAGGGGGCTGGAGGGGTGGCGCGCGAAGCGCCTTCATCCACTCCCGACGTCTAGAGCGTGATTGGGTCGGATTGAATCATCCACCCTTCCCGTCATCCCGGCTTTCGCCGGGATGACGGTTTTGTTTTGGGATTGGTTCAATTCGAACGCATTGTCAGCGACGCATCCGCGGGTTCGGGGTCGGCGGCGCGATGCGCTTCAGGGTGTTGCGGTCGGTGTGATGAAACGGCGCCGCCTGGCCCTTGATCTTGAGCACGGTGTCCTGCTCGTAGCTCCAGGTGCCGTCGGGATTGATCGTCACCGCCATGCGGAAGTCGGTGGTCTGGTAGGCATAGTTGAGGAACGGGTTCGACAAGGTGCCGTAGTCGGGTGCACCGATCTTGCACGTGACCTCGAAACTCTTGGCGTCGGGCGCCACCCGCCCCCCCGCCATCGCGACCTGGCCGCGCGGGATCGTCAGGGTCAGGACCACCGTGCCGGTCGCCGGCTCCCACAACCAGTAGCCGACCTGGTCGTGGAAGGTCTTGGCTTCGCTGGGGCGCTTGATATGGGTGTGGTAGCGCAGGCCGTAATAGAGCTGCGGGCCGTTGGTCTGCGGATCGATCGGCTGCAGGTCGTAGTGCTCGACGTAGGGCTCCTCGAGCGGGCCGTCGGCCTCGGGATGGCGATCGACGCCGCGCACGCCCTCCCACACCCCGGCGAGCGGCGCCAGCGGGCCGAGATTCTTGAGCGTGTCGGGATCGAACTCGGGTTCGGTGAAAATGTCGTCGGGAAAGTCGGCCATGGTCGGCTCCAGTCAACGCGCAATGCGCCATTCTAGCCGAGGTCGCGGCGACGCGCCTACTTGCCGACCATGACGTCCGACGCCTTGATCACGGCCCACGCTTCATCGCCGACCTTGAGGCCGAGATCGTCGACCGCCTCGTTGGTGATCGAGGCGGTGATGACGGCGCCGGCACCGATCTCGATGCGGACATGCGCGGTCGTCTGGCCCTTGCGGAGCTCGACGACCTTGCCCTTGAGCTGGTTGCGCGCGCTGAGCTTCATGACGGGGTCTCCTTTGACGGTTCGCTCACACAGCCCTTTACGACAGCGAAATATTCTAGAGAATATAGCGCATCTCGATGACGGGAACGAGGCAAACGATGATCGATGGCTTGCGGCTGACCGGTCGGTTCTTGCTGCTGGTGGCGCTGACGCTCGCGGCTGCCGGCACGCCGTCGCTCGCCGTGGCGCAGCAACCCAATCTGCTGATCTTCGCCGCCGCCAGCCTCAAGAACGCACTCGACGAGATCAATGGCCTGTACGCCGCGCAGAAGAGCCAGAAGGCTACGACCTCGTACGGTGCCAGCCCGACCTTGGCCAAGCAGATCGAGGCCGGCGCGCCGGCCGACGTGTTCATCTCGGCCGATCTCGATTGGATGGACTACGTCGCACAGCGCGACCTGATCAAGGCCGATACCCGCGCCAACCTGCTCGGCAACGCCATCGTCCTGATCGCGCCGGCGAACCGCGCGCAGCCGCTCGCGATCGCGCCCGACTTCCCGCTCGCCCAGGCGCTCGGCAACGGCCGCCTGGCGATGGCGGATCCCGCCAGCGTGCCGGCCGGCAAATACGGCAAGGCGGCGCTCGAGGCGCTCGGCGTGTGGCGCGCGGTCGCCGCCAAGATCGCGCCGGCGGAGAACGTGCGCGCCGCGCTCTTGTTGGTATCCCGTGGCGAAGCGCCGCTCGGCATCGTCTACGCCACCGACGCCGTGGCCGATCCCAACGTCAAGATCGTCGGCCGCTTCCCGCCCAACACCCACCCGCCGATCCTCTATCCGATCGCGGTGACGGCGAGCTCGCGCCATCCCGGCGCCGCCGACTACCTCGCCTTCCTGAAATCGCCCGCCGCGCGCCCCGTCTTCGAGAAGCACGGCTTCATGCTGCTCGATTGAGGCATTGGAACGACGGCACCGGGCACCCTCGTGCAACCAACCCAAATCGTCATCCTCGCGCTAGGCGCGAGGATCCACGCCTTGGGAGCTGCCCGCGCGGCATCAGGACGATCCGAACCGCCCGGCGGCGCCCGTCACGCGCCTCAGGCGTGGATCCTCGCGCCTAGCGCGAGGATGACGGTCGGGGTGTGGGGCACGAGTGATGAAACATCGTGAGCGGGGCACGCCGTTGCCTCGTGCCACCCGCGCTGCATTCCCCACGCTGACGCGGTAGGCTCGACCGGATGGACTCACTCTTCTCCCTGTCGCCGGAGGAGCTCACGGCGGTGCGGTTGAGCTTGCGCGTCGCAGTCTGGGCGACGGTCGTCAGCTTGCCGTTCGGCATTCTGGTCGCGACGGTGCTGGCGCGCGGGCGTTTTGTCGGCAAGGCGCTCCTGGACGGTTTCGTGCACTTGCCCTTGGTGCTGCCGCCGGTGGTGACCGGCTACGCGCTGCTGCTGCTGTTCGGCCGCAACGGGCCGCTCGGCCGCTTCTTTGCCGAGACCTTCGGCATCGTGTTCGCGTTCCGCTGGACCGGCGCGGCGCTGGCCTGCGCGATCATGGGCTTTCCCCTGATGGTGCGCGCGATCCGGCTGTCGATCGAGGCGATCGACCGTCGGCTCGAGGACGCCGCCGGCACGCTCGGCGCGGCGCCCGCGTGGGTGTTCGCGGTCGTCACCCTGCCCTTGATCCTGCCCGGCATCATCGCCGGCATGATCCTGTCGTTCGCGCGCAGCCTCGGCGAGTTCGGCGCCACCATCACGTTCGTCGCGAACATTCCGGGCGAGACCCAGACCTTGCCGACGGCGATCTACACCTTCACCCAGGTGCCGGGCGGCGACGCCGGCGCGCTCAGGCTGTCGATCGTCGCCGTGATCGTGTCGATGGCGGCGCTGCTCGCCGCCGAGTGGTTGGCGCGCCGGGTCGGCCGCCAGCTGGGCGGAACGTGATGCTCGAGGTTGCGCTGTCCCATCGGCTGGGCGCCTTCGCGCTCGAGGCGCAGTTCGCCAGCGGCCCCGGCCTGACCGCGTTGTTCGGCCGCTCGGGCGCGGGCAAGACCTCGGTCGTCAATGCGATCGCGGGCCTGGTGCGCCCGGATCAGGGAAGAATTGTTGTCGATGGTACCGAGCTGGTCGACACCTCGCGCGGCGTGTTCGTGCCCAAGCACCGCCGGCGCATCGGCTATGTGTTCCAGGAGGATCGGCTGTTCCCGCATCTGACGGTGCGGCACAATCTGCTGTTCGGGCGCTGGTTCACGCCGCGCGCCGAGCGTCGCGGCAGCCTCGCCGACGTCGTGGCCCTGCTCGGCCTCGAGCCCCTGCTCGATCGGCGGCCGCGCGCGCTGTCGGGCGGCGAGAAGCAGCGCGTCGCGATCGGCCGCGCTTTGCTGGCAAATCCCCGCCTACTCTTGATGGACGAGCCGCTGGCCTCGCTCGATGCCCAGCGCAAGGACGAGATCCTGCCCTACATCGAGCGGCTGCGCGACGAGAGCAAGATTCCGATCGTCTATGTCAGCCACTCGGTCGCCGAGGTCGCGCGGCTGGCCACCACCATCGTGCTGATGTCGGAAGGCAAGGTCGACGCCGTCGGCCCGGTCACCGAGGTGCTCGGCCGGCTCGACCTCTATCCCAAGACCGGCCGCTTCGAGGCCAGCGCAGTGCTCGGGATGACGGTAGCGGCGCACGATCCGCGCTACGGCCTCACCCAGCTGCGCAGCGCTGCCGGCGAGATCGCGGTGCCCGGGCTCGACGCGCCGCCCGGCAGCACCGTGCGGATCCGCATCCGCGCCCGCGACGTCACGATCGCGATCGCGCCGCCCCACGGCCTGAGCGCGCTCAACGTGCTGCCGGCGCGCATCG
>JACQAI010000211.1 GCA_016195115.1 Pseudomonadota bacterium | reverse complement strand
CGCGGGGCTTTCGCCCCTGCGACGGGTTCGACGCGCGCCGGCCCGAGATGGTCGAGCGGCAGCGGCGCGCCGGCCTTCAAGGTCTCGATCGCGATGTTGGAGCGCACCTCGCGCACGATCGGCAGCTCGAGGAGCTTGCCGACCAGGTAGGCCTGATAGTGCGCGAGGTCGGGCACCACGACCTCAAGCAGGTAGTCGACGTCGCCGGCAACCATGTGGCAGGCGACGATCTCCGGCATGGCGACGATCGCCTTTTGGAAAGCCACGGCCCGATCGTTGGCGTGGCGCTCGATCTTGACGCCGACGAACACGGTCAAGCCGAGGCCGACGCGGCCGCGTCGCAGCACCGCGCGATAGGCCTCGATGTAGCCGTCGCGCTCGAGCCGCTTGACCCGCCGCAGGCACGGCGACGGCGACAGCCCGACGCGCTCGGCGAGTTCGACGTTGCTCAGCCGGCCGTCGGCCTGCAGGGCGGCGATGATGCGGCGGTCGATCGTGTCGACGGCAAAATTTGGCATAACCGGGTATCCTGGAGCTTCGTAGAGGCAGGATATTGCCCCGAAGCCCTCGATCCCAGCGCAATTCGCAAGGACTCGCCGGGGTCTTGAGCGGCAGAATCGCGCGCGCCGAGACGCTGGCTCAAGGAGGCGACGGGATGACCGGGACGATCACGCGCGACGACGAAGCCGCGAGCTTCGCGGCGTATCAGGCGATCGCCGCGCCGCTGCAGCGCTACATCGACGCCGCGCGGTCCGGCGACGGCGCGGGCATGCGCGAGGCCTGCCTCGACACGGCGCGCATCCGCGGCAGCTACGACGGCAAGCCCGTCGATTGGAGCCTGGCCGAGTTCTGCGCCCTGATCGACCAGGGTGGCCCGGCGGTCGGGCTCGCCACGCGCATCGTGACGATCGAGCACGCCGGCACGGCCGCGATGGCACGGCTCGAAGCCGAGAATTGGCGCGGCACGCGCTACACCGACTTCTTCGTGCTGCTCAAGATCGGCGCCGACTGGCGGATCGCCAGCAAAGTCTTCTTCGCGCATTCGCGCGCGTGATGCGGCGCTGGCGCCGCGCCTCAGTGATCGCTGGCGAGCGCGACCGTGAAGGGGTCGGGCAAGGCGCGGATCTTGCGCTCGATGTCGCCCATCGCGGCGCCGAAGCGGCGCAGCTCGGCGCCGGCGAGCTGCCGGCCCGACGGCAGCTTGACGGACATCGGGTTGACCTGGTGGTCGTTCGCCAAGACTTCGTAGTGGAGATGCGGGCCGGTCGCGAGCCCGGTCGCGCCGACATAGCCGACGATCTGGCCCTGGCGCACCCAGGCGCCGTGGCGCACGCCGAGTCCGAAGCGCGACAGGTGCGCGTACGCCGTCGCGTGGTTGCTGTTGTGGCGGATGCGCACGTAGTTGCCGTAGCCGCCGTTGGCGCCCGCCACCTCGACGACGCCATCGCCCGCCGCCATGATCGGCGTGCCGGCCGGGGCGCCGAAGTCGATCCCGCGGTGCATGCGCGAGTAGCCGAGGATCGGATGATTGCGCATGCCGTAGCCGGAGGTCAGCTTGGCGCCGTCGACCGGCGTGCGCAGCAGCGCCTTCTTGGCGCTCTCGCCCTTGGGATTGAAATAGTCCGGAGCGCTGCCGTCGCGCGGCTCGTAGCGATAGAGCTCGAGCAGATTGCCCGACAGGCTGAGCGCGCCGTAGATCATGCGGCCGGTGCGCACGCGCCGCCCGGTCGCGTCGTGGACCTGCTCGAACGCGACCTCGAAGCTGTCGCCCGGCTGGATGTCGCGCTGGAAATCGACGTCGTAGCTGAACGCGCGGATCAGCTCGAACATGATCTCGACCGGCACGCCGGCGCCGGCCTTGAACAGGTTGGTCTCGATCAGCGCGCCGGCACGCCCGAGCGAAGACTGCAACACGCGCCCGGTCTGCTGCGGCTCGAAGTCGCCCGCGTCGGTGCGGCGCACCGCGACGTCGCGCTCGACGCTCGCCTGCAGCGACAGGCTGTGGAGATCGCCGCCGTCGTCGACCGGCGCGAAGGTCAGCTTGATCTCCTGGCCGATCTTGAGCGCCTTGGGATTGTAGACCGTGCGCAGCGCCTTGACGGCCTCGTGGGCCTCGGTGGTCGAGACCCCGGCGCGCGCCATCACGGTCATCAGGGTGTCGCCGCGGCGCACCTGCACGACCCGCTCGCGCGGTGGGGTCGATCCGGCGGCCGCGTCGGCCGCCGCGGGGCCCGGCGCTTCCAGGCGGGTGGCCGGCGCCGGGGCGCCCTCGGCCGGGTCGGCGAACGCCCGCGCCGGGCGCACGGCGACCGCCGCCGCGGCGCTTGCCGGATGGCTGTAGCTGGCTTCTAAGGCCTTGAAATTGTTACTTGAAGCGGCAGTCGGTCGGTTTGACGTCGAAAACGCAACCGCCGACACGGCGCCGATCGCCGCTGCCGCCAGTAATAGGTGCCTCATCCCCGCCCTTTTTTATTGCGGTTGTCGATTCGATCAGTCGAAACCCGACAGAATTCCCCGCCATTTCTCGGGCTTCGTTGGCACCATGCTGAGCGATGCTGGGCCTGTCAACCACCAAATGTAGTTTTCCTGGTATTTCCGGCTGTGGCTCACAGGTTTCATTGTATCACTTGTGCAACAGACGGGGAGTTCGCGAGGTCGCGGCCAATCTCCTGAAGTAATCCGCAATGGCGCGCTGGT
Source organism: Pseudomonadota bacterium (assembly GCA_016195115.1). Classification (GTDB taxonomy): domain Bacteria; phylum Pseudomonadota; class Alphaproteobacteria; order Elsterales; family Elsteraceae; genus JACQAI01. The sequence goes on along the minus strand of JACQAI010000211.1, from coordinate 344 downwards.
GGCCCGTCTCGCAATCGATCCACGGCGGTGCGCGAAACCGCGTCGTTGGGGCCGCGGGCGGCCTGAGTGCGCCGGATTCACGGGCGTTCGGGCGCCGCGGCGTGGCGCGCAAAAAGCTGTTTGACAGGCTTGTAAGCAGAGGCGTATAAGCCCGCCTCCCCGACGACGTGGAACCGCCTGGAAACAGGCCTGCGCCTGCGGGGATTGCTGTTTGACATGGTGAGCATAAGGGAAGGGATGCGCAGGCGGCGGCTTGGAGGCTGTTGCTCGTGCATCCTTGAGTTCAAGGATCGCATGAGCGGGTACTGGCCTGTTCTGATCTGTGTCGCGAGATGCGGAGAGGG
>JACQAI010000210.1 GCA_016195115.1 Pseudomonadota bacterium | reverse complement strand
CAGACGTTCCTGCGCATCGTGCTCCCCCTCATGCGGATTCCGCTCATTGTCGTGGGCTCTCTCAGCTTCGTTCAGGCGTATGGCCAATTTGTCTACGCATTGACGCTGCTGAGTCAGCACGAGCTGCAGCCGGCGACGGTCGGCATCTACAGCTTCGTCGGCGCCGAATACGCCGACTGGCATCGCGTCATGGCCTTCTCGTCGGTGTTCGTGCTGCCGATCCTCGTCGTCTTCGTGGCGCTGCAGAGCAAGATCGTCGCGGGCCTGACGGCCGGCGCGCTGAAATAGGTCGCAAAACCCAGAGGAAAACCTTTTCCGTTGCGCCCGGCGCGGCTTCCGTGAAACCCTCGCCCCGCCATGGCCTCGCCCGACGATCCTGCCCCGACGCGCCCGCGACCGGCGACGATCTGGGACGTCGCGCACGCCGCCGGGGTCAGCGTCGGCACCGTGTCGAAAGCGCTCAACGGCCGCGGTCAACTCCGCGCCGAGACCCGCGAGGCGGTGCGCACCACCGCGGCGCGGCTCGGCTTCCGGCCGAACGACCTGGCGCAGAGCCTGCTGCGCAAGCGCAGCTTCACGATCGGGCTGATCTCGACCGACCGCTACGGCCGCTTCAGCATTCCGGTGCTCGAGGGCATCGAGGACGCGCTCGAGGCGGCGCGCATCTCGGTGTTCCTGTGCAGCGCCAGCGACGATCCGGCGCGCGAACGTCAACACATCGACTCGCTGCTGGCCAAGCGCGTCGACGGCATCATCGTGACCGGCCGGCGCACCGATGCGCGGACGGCGATCGATCTCGGCGGCGCCTCGGTGCCGGTGCTCTACGCCTTCGCCCAGGTCGCTGACCCCGCGGCACCCTACCTGCTGCCCGACGACTTCGGCGGGGCAAGTCTCGCGGGCGAGCATCTGATCGGGCTCGGCCGCACGTGCATCGCCCACGTCACCGGCCCGGAGCGTTTCGAGGCGGTGCGCCAGCGCCGCGACGGGCTGCGCCAAGCGCTCGAGGCGCACGGCCTCGCCTGGCGTCGCGAGCGCGTGCTGAGCGGTTCGTGGAGCGAGGCCTGGGGCCACGCCGCGGTGACCAAGCTGCTGGCGCGACGCCCCGGCATCGACGCGATCGCGTGCGGCAGCGACCAGATCGCGCGCGGTGTCGTCGACGCGCTGCGCGAGCGCGGCGTGCGCGTCCCCGACGACGTTGCGATCGTCGGTTTCGATAACTGGGAGATCATCGCGGCGGCGACCCGGCCGCCGCTCACCACCATCGACATGAACCTGAAACACCTGGGCCGGGAGGCGGGCATGCGCATGCTGGCGATGATCGACGGCGATATCGCCGCAGGCGTCGTGCGGCTCGGCTGCCAGCTCGTGGTGCGCGAGTCGTGCGGCGCCGCGCGCGCGGGCCGGGTGGCGTCATGACCGCGCCGATCGCCCACCATCGCCCGGTGCCGTTCACCGCGGTGCAGCTCGACGACGGCCTGTGGGCGCCGCGCCAGCGCGTGGTGCGCGAGCGCACGGTGCCGTTCCTCTACGGCCAGATGGAGAAGATCGGCACCATCGAGGCGCTCGAGGTCACCAAGCCGCCGGGCCCGCTGGCATTCCCCTATCGCAAGAACAACACCTCGACCTCGGTGATGTACTGGGATTCCGACATCGCCAAGTGGATCGAGACCGCGAGCTACACGCTCGCCACGCATTCCGATCCCGCTCTGGCTGCGCTGATCGACGACGTCGTGGCGCGGATCGCCAAGGCGCAGGAGCTCGACGGCTACTTCAACAGCTTCTTCCAGCGCCGCGAGCCGGCCAAGAAGTGGACCAACCTGCGCGACTGGCACGAGCTCTACTGCGCCGGCCACATGATCGAGGGCGCGGTCGCGCACGCGCGCGCGACCCGCAAGGACAATCTGCTGTCGATCGTGCTGCGCCAGGTCGATCACATCGCCAAGCGGTTTGGCACGGGGCCGGACCAAAAGCGCGGGTATTGCGGCCACCCGGAGATCGAGCTGGCGCTGGTCAAGCTCTACCGGCTGACCGGCGAGCGCCGCCATCTCGATCTCGCGAGCTACTTCGTCGACGAGCGCGGCCGCCAGCCGCACTACTTCGACATCGAGGCGTGGGCGCGCGGCGCCGACCCCAAGGACTACTGGCACGTGACCTACGAGCACAACCAGTCGCACCTGCCGGCGCGCGCGCTCGACCGCGTCACCGGCCATGCGGTACGCGCGATGTACTTCTACAGCGCAATGGCCGACCTCGCGGCCGAGCACGACGACGCCGCGCTGCTCGCCGCCTGCCGCCGCCTGTGGACCGACCTCACGACCAAGCGGATGTACGTCACCGGCGGGCTCGGCCCGGCGGAGAGCAACGAGGGCTTCACGACCGAGTACGACCTGCCCAACGAGACCGCCTACGCCGAGACCTGCGCCGCGGTCGGGCTGGTGTTCTGGGCGCACCGCATGGCGCTGCTCGAGGGCGACGCGCGTTACGCCGACACGATGGAGCTGGCGCTCTACAACGGCGCGCTGAGCGGTCTGTCGCTCGACGGCGAGCGCTATTTCTACGAGAATCCGCTGGCCAGCCGCGGCAACCACCACCGCTGGGTCTGGCACCGCTGCCCGTGCTGCCCGCCCAACATCGCGCGGCTGGTCGCCTCGCTCGGCGGCTACGTCTACTCGACCGCGCCCGGCGAGGCTGCGGTGCACCTCTACATCGCCGGACGCGGCCGCTTCGAGATCGACGGCACGCCGGTGACCGTGACCCAGGCGACCACGTATCCGTGGGACGGCGCCGTCGCGCTGACGGTCGCGCCCGACAAGCCGGCCGACTTCACCTTGGCGTTGCGCATCCCCGGCTGGTGCCGCGGCGCGCGCTTGGCGATCAACGGCGTCGGCGTCGATCTCGCGGGTGCGGTCGCGCGCGGCTATGCGCGGATCACGCGGCAATGGCGCGGCGGCGATCGCATCACGCTCGACCTCGACATGCCGGTCGAGCGCATCCACGCCCATCCCGACGTGCGACCCGACCAGGGCCGGGTCGCGCTAAAGCGCGGCCCAATCGTCTATTGCCTCGAGGCGGTCGACAACCCGGCACCGCCGGCGCGCATCGTGCTGCCGCGCT
>JACQAI010000209.1 GCA_016195115.1 Pseudomonadota bacterium | reverse complement strand
TGGCCGTGCGCTCCAACCCCTTCAGGTGCGCGGCAATGAAAGGCGCCGGCTCGCCCGTGATCTTGGCCAAACCGGCCCTGAAGGCGTCGGCCTGCCGTTGCAGCTTCTCGTGGCGCTTGCCCTCGCTCTTCACGCCATCGTGGGCGCGCCGAACCGTGTCCTGGGCTTGCCGGATCTTGTCGTCGAGCTCCTCCTCCAAACCAGGAATCCGGTCGCCGTTTTTCGCCATGGGGGTCCCGCTCCGATCTCAGCGGCTGGAGCATACCCGCAACCACGCGGGGGCTCCACACGGCTGCCGCCCGGGTGATGGGGCGGGCGGCCTGCCGATCTCAACGCCGCGGCGCGGCGCGGGCGCGCCGCGCGATGCCGGTCGGCGTTTGATCCCGGTGCGATGGGAAAATCGCCATCGCAACGGGCAAATCGCGCGTCGCGTCCCCATATTCTCTATACTGACACCCGCCGTGCGACGGTCCCAAGACGTGAACTTGTCCGGTAAGCACCTGGCAAGGCGTGCTCTTTTGATCTTAGGCGAGGAGCCGCCGACCACCTTTTGACGCCGCTTCCAGCGGATCGGCCAACGACCAGGAGCCTCCGATGCCCTATTTCGTGAAGTGGACGATGCACGGCCAAGACACCGTGCACGGCAGCAAGGTTGCCTACCCGCAGCCCGCCGCGGCGATGGATTTCGCGTGCGGCGCGTTGGCGCGCAAGCCGCGCGACATCTGGATCGAGGACGAGCACGGCAAGCGCGTCGGCAACGAGATCGAGATCATCCGGCACTGCACGAAACAGGCAACCATCCCGAACGTTCGCCAGGTCGGACGGGCGCCGACGCCGACCCGACGCGGCGGCCAGGATGCCGCCGACTGAGCGGCAGCGCGAGGCGGCGCATGCCGACAGGCCTGCCGTCGACCGTACGCATCGAGGACGCTTCCCCGAAGCTTTAGCGTCGTGAGGCCGGAGCCTCAGACCAGCGCGGGATTGGCGGGGCCCCTGCCGCCGACGGAAGATAGCCGACCATGCGGATGATGCTTGCCCTGGCCGGCGCGCTCGCGCTTGCCGCCGGCGCACCAGCGCACGCCGACTACCCCGACCGCCCGATCCGCCTGGTCGTGCCGTTCGCGGCCGGCGGCACCGTCGACATCATCGCGCGCATCGTCGGCGCCCGGCTGTCCGAGATGGTTGGCCAGCCGGTCGTGGTCGACAATCGCGGCGGCGCCGGCGGCGTCATCGGCACCGAGCTGGTCGCGCACGCCGCGGGCGACGGCTACACGGTGCTGCTGCACAGCGCGGCGATCGCGTCGGACGCCGCGCTGCATCGCGACCTGCCCTACGACACCACCCGGGATCTGGCGCCGGTCGGCATGATCGGGACGACCGCCAACGTCCTGGTCGCCGCACCCGGCTTCGCCGCGCGCTCGGCCGCCGACGTGATCGGCCTGGCGCGCGCGCGGCCCGGCGTCGTCACGGTCGCCAATGGCGGCATCGGCAGCGCCTCGCATCTCGCGGCCGTGCTGTTCGGCGCGCAGGCCCGTGTCACGGTCACCCACGTGCCCTACAAGGGCGCCGCGCCGGCGCTGGGCGACGTCGTCGGGCGCCACGTCGACCTCATGATCGCGACCCTGCCGGGCGCGCTGCCGCACATCCGCGCGCAGCGCCTCGCCGCGCTCGGCGTGTCGAGCCTGACGCGCGCCGACGAGCTGCCCGACGTGCCGCCGATCGCCGAGAGCGGCCTGCCGGGCTACGACTACACGGTGTGGTTCGGCGTGTTCGCCCCGGGCACCACACAAGCGCCGGTGATCGCGCGCCTCAACTTCTGGCTCAACGATGCCGTCGGCGCCGCCGACACCGCGGCGCGCCTCATCGCGCAAGGCGTGGCGCCGCGGCGCATGGACCCGGCCGCGTTCCGCGCCGCCGTCGCCGCCGAGCTCGCGCGCTGGCAAGCGCTGGTCGAGCAGGCCGGGATCACGGCGACGCCGTAGCGCGGTTGCGTCATTGCTCGTCGTCGCGGCGCAGTGCGCCTTCGACGTCCTGTCCGCCGTAGAAAATGCCGAGGATGGAAACGGTTTCGCCCACGACGTCGAACGCGATGGTCACGCGTCTGCGAAACCCGATCGTACGCAAGCCGCGCCGGAGATCGTCGCGACGCGTTCCCCGCCTCGGGAACGTCGTGAAGCTCTCGCAATCGTCGACAATCGCGGTCGTGAAGGCGAACGCCGCGGCCGGCCCCGCCGCACCGGCGATGTAGCGGTGGATCGATACGAGCTGCGCCTCCGCCTCGGGCGCGAAGACGACCCGATTTGCCAAGCGTTCAGCGGCGGGCTTTGGTCGCCCGCTTGTGCGCGCGCGCAAGCGTCTTGCGCACGTTCTGAACGGGCACCGCCCGTGCGGGATCGGCCTTCAGCGCGTCGTAGGCCGGCACGACCTGCGCGCGCAGCCAATGCTCCATCGCTCGATCCCGCGCCTTCAAGGCGCGCAGCCCATCGCGAATCACTTCGCTTTCGCTCGCGTACTCGCCCGACGCGACCTTGTCGCTGACCATGTCGCATCGATTGACGATAAATCCATGCCTATGGAGGAGGCAGGTTGCGGACGACACCCACGCTCGATGACGACCTTGTGGCCAAGGCTCAGGCCTTCACCGGCATCACTGAGAAATCCCGTCTGGTCCGGGAAGCGCTCCAAGCGCTGATCGAGCGCGAAAGCGCCCGACGCCTGGCCAGACTGGGTGGCAGCGAATCCGGGTTGAAGGCGCCACGGCGTCGTCGGTCGGGTCGGGCGTGATCGGATCAAATGGCACACTCCCTCGCTCCGTCTTGACCCGGCCACGACGGGACAGAGGAGTGTTCCTCGTGGCCGCAATGCGCTAGAACGAGCGCATGCCGAGGGAGGGAAAAAGATGAATTTCACTGCGGGAAAAATCGCGCCGATCGCGGCGGCCGCGTTGGTCGGCGCCCTGATGGCGGCGCCGGCAGCCGCGCAGGGCAAGTACAAGGAAGCGCCGGCGCTGGCCGAGCTCGTCAAGGCCGGCAAGCTGCCGGATGTGGCCAAGCGGCTGCCCGAGAACCCGCTGGTCGTCCCGGTGGTCGAGAAGGTCGGGCAGTACGGCGGCGTCTGGCGCCGCGCCTTCCTCGGGCCGGCCGACGCCAACAACTACGTGCGCGTGGCCTACGACGCGCTGTTCCGCTTCTCGCCCGACGGCGCCACCATCGAGCCCAAGCTCGCGGCCGGCGCCGAGCAGTCGGCCGATCTCAAGACCTGGACCGTCAAGCTGCGCAAGGGCGCCAAGTGGTCGGACGGCGCGCCGTTCACGGCCGACGACATCGTGTTCTGGTACAAGGACGTGCTGCTCAACAAGGATCTGACGCCGGCGCTGCCGTCGTGGATCAAGAACGCCGACGGCACACCGGCCGCGGTCGAGAAGATCGACCCCGAGACCGTGCGCTTCGCCTACAAGGAGCCGGCGACCCTGTTCCTCACCGCGCTGGCCAACCAGGACGGCGCCGACCGCACCTACGCGGCGTTCCTGCCGGCGCACTACCTGAAGAAGTTCCACCCGGCCTACACGGCCAAGGCGGAGCTCGACAAACAGGTCGCCGCGGCCAACTTCAAGACCTGGCCCGAGCTGTTCGCGACGCGCAACGCGCCGCCGGAGAACATCGAGCGGCCGACCATGGCGGCGTGGATGTCGACCAGCCGGATCAGCGAGCCGGTCTACGCGCTCAAGCGCAACCCCTACTACATCGGCGTCGATTCCGCGGGCAACCAGCTGCCCTACATCGACGAGGTGCGCTTCACCTACTTCGCCGACACCCAGGCGCTCAACCTCGCCGCGATCGCCGGCAACTTCGACATGCAGGAGCGCCACATCCAGATGACCAACTATCCGGTCCTCAAGGAGCAGGAGAAGACCGGCAAGTATCGCGTCATCACCTGGCCGACGTTCGGCGGCGCCGACGCCGTGATCGCCTTCAACTTGAGCTACAAGGCCGATCCCGAGATCGGCAAGCTGATGGCGAGCAAGGATTTTCGCGTCGCGCTGTCGCTCGCGGTCAACCGCGACCAGATCAAGGAGTCGGTGTTCCTCGGCCTCGGCGAGGCCCGCCAGGGCGTGCCGGCGCCGTGGCATCCCTACTTCCCGGGCGCGGAGTGGGCCAAGAAGTACACCGAGTTCAAGCCCGCCGACGCCAACAAGATGCTGGACGCGCTCGGGCTCGACAAAAAGGACGCCCAGGGCATCCGCCTGATGGCCAATGGCAAGCCCGCGACCCTCGAGATCTCGGTCGTGCCGGCGTTCGGCGCCTGGCCCGACGTCGCCCAGCTGGTCGCCAAGGACTGGGAGAAGGTCGGCATCAAGACGATCGTGCAGATCCGCGAGCGCGCGCTGCACTTCAAGATGCGCGACGCCAACGAGCTGATGACCGAGATCTGGAACGAGGACACCACGGCGTTCCCGTTCACCGGCAACGCCAAGTTCGACCCGCGCAACTCGCCGATCCTGACCCTCGGGCCGCTGTTCAGCCAGTGGGCCCAAAGCAAGGGCAAGGAGGGCCAGGAGCCGCCGGCCGAGCTCAAGCGCATCATGGCGATCGTCGACACCGCCAAGAGCGTGGCGCCGGCCGAGCAGATCAAGCTGGCGCAGGAGCTGTTCCGGCTGTGGTCCGAAGGCGTCTACGAGATCGGCACGATCGGGCTCACCCCGATGGTGCAAGGCGTCGTGGTCGCGGCGACCGGTTTCCGCAACGTGCCGACCACGCTCGGCAACGACTGGCCGCTGCGCAGCCCCGGCAACGCCCGCAGCGAGCAATTCTTCTTCGCGAAGTAATGGCTGGTCGGACGGACAAAAAGGTCTTAGCGCAGAGGGCGCGGAGGTTGCGCGGAGGACGCCGAGGTTCGGTCTACGCCGGGCCGCAGGCCCGGCGATCAAGAGAAAGGGGATCGGGGGGATGATGGGGGATAGGGGGATGCAGGAAATGCGCTTCGCGCTCCACCCCTCGATCCCCCCTTATCCCCCCGATCTCCCTTCCCTGCGTCCTCTGCGCATCCTCCGCGTCCTCTGCGCTAAAATCTTTCCATGATCCGGTACATTCTTCAGCGGCTGCTGCTGCTGCCGTTCCTGCTGCTGGCCTTCTCGATCGTGGTGTTCGCCATCATCCAGGCGCCGCCCGGCGATTTCCTGACCGCCTATATCGCGACCCTGGCGTCGTCCGGCACCTCGATGAGCGCCGACCACGTCGCGGCGCTGCGCCATCAGTACGGCCTCGACCAGCCCATGATCGTGCAGTACCTGCGCTGGATGGAGAACCTCTTGAGCGGCAATCTCGGCCTGTCGCTCGAGT
>JACQAI010000208.1 GCA_016195115.1 Pseudomonadota bacterium | reverse complement strand
CACCGAGCGCCTGGTCGTCGCGTCGGGCATCGCCAATATCTACGCACGCGACGCCATGGCGATGGCCAACGGCCAGCGCGGCCTCAACGAGCAATCCGGCGGCCGCTTCCTGCTCGGCCTCGGGGTGTCGCACGTGCCGATGGTCGCGACGTTGCGCGGCCACAGCTACGGCAAGCCGGTGCCGACCATGCGGGCGTATCTCGAGGCGATGGCCGCGGCCCCGTATGCGGCGCCGGCGCCGGCGGAAGCGCCGCGCACCGTGCTGGCGGCGCTCGGGCCGCAGATGCTGAAGCTCGCCGCGACCTTGGCCGACGGCGCGCATCCCTACAACACGACGCCCGCGCACACCGCCGAGGCGCGCCGCGTGCTCGGGCCCGGCAAGCTGCTATGCCCCGAGCAGATGGTGCTGTTGGAGCCCGATCCGACCAAGGCGCGCCAGGGTGCGCGCACCGCGCTGGCGTCCTATCTGGCGCTCGAAAACTACGTCAACAACTGGCGCCGGCTCGGCTTCGGCGACGCCGATTTCGCCGACGGTGGCTCCGACCGGCTGATCGACGCCACGATCGCGTGGGGCGACGAGCGCGCGATCCGCGCGCGCATCCAGGCGCACTGGGATGCCGGCGCCGACCACGTCTGCATCCAACCGCTGCCGCCCGACGGCGCGCGGCTCAAGCTCGACGAGCGCATCCTCGACGCTCTCGCGCCGGCGGCGTGAGGAAGGAAAGGGGGATGTGGGAGATGAGTGGGGATCGGGGGGATGCCGCGCGAAGCGCCGATCCTCATCCCCCCGATCCCCCTTTATCCCCCCGATCTCCTTTTCTGGGAATGCGCCGCTGACGCGGCGCCTCTACTCCGCGGGGCGGACGTAGCCGTTGGCGAGATCGCGGCGGTCGAGCGCGCGGTAGAGCTTGATGAGCCCGCCGACGGCGATGCGGGCGATCGGCTTGATGGCCAGCGGCTTGAGCGGCGTCAGGGGCAGGATCTGCTCGTGCTCGGGACGGCCGAGGACGCGACCGGCGACCTCGCGACCGAGCAGGGTGCCGATCGCGATGCCGCGGCCGTTGAGGCCGACCGCGGCGATCACGCCTTGTGCCAGCAGGTGCACGTGCGGGTATTGGTCGGCCGTCATGCCGACCCAGCCGGTGGAATGGCCGTCCCACACGACGTCGCCGAGCTGCGGGAACAGCTGGCGGACGCGCCGCGATGCCTTGTCGGCGAACGGCGTGGCGCCGGCGGTGAACGGCGGGCCGTCGACCGAGACCTGCAGGCGGCCGTCGGCGCGCACGCGGATCGCCGAGTAGAGGCGACGGGTGTCGCTCAGCGACTCGCCGCCGGGCAACACGGTGCGGCGCAGGTTGTCGGTCAGCGGCGCGCTGGTCATCGAATAGCCGCGCAGCGGAATGATCGAGCGCCGCAGCCCCGGCCACAGATCGTCGGTGTAGGCGTCGGTCGCCAGCACGACATGCTCGGCCTCGACGGCGCCGTGGGCGGTCGTCACGGTCCATCGCGTGCCAGTGCGCGTAATGGCGGTGGCGCGGCTGTCCTCGAACAGGCGGGCACCCGCGCTGATTGCGGCGCGCGCCAGGCCGCGCGCGTAAGCGAGCGGGTTTAGGCAGCCACCGCGCGGCTCGTGCAGCACCGCCGGGTAGTAGCGGCTGCCGATCAGCGCCTCGGCTGCGGCGCCGTCGTGAACCGCCAGCGGCGCGCCGCGCGCCTGCCAGAAGCGCGCGCGGCGCTCCAGGCTCGCCACCGAGCCGGCGTTGTGCGCGGCAAACAGCAACCCGCGCTTGATCTGCTGGCAGTCCATCCCATGCTTGGCGATCAGCTCGAACACCAGATCGGGCCCGCCGCCCACGGCGGCGATCAAGCGTTCGCCGCGCTCCGGCCCGAAGGTCGCGAGCACGTGGTCGTCGGCGTGCTTGGTGTAGGGCACGACCTGGCCGAAGGCGCGGCCCGAGCCGCCCCAGCCGACCTCGCGGCCCTCGAGCACGCCCGCGGCGACCCCGGCCTCGGCCAGGTGGAGTGCGGTCGACAGGCCGGTGTAGCCTGCCCCGACGATGGCGACCTGGGCGGTGATGCGCTCGGCGAGCGCCGGCGCGTTCAACGCTGGCGGCGCGCTCTGCGCGTAGACGGCGGGGACTTGTGTCGGATCGTCGACCGGCGAGCTCATGGCCGGCCGATTGTCGGGGCAGGGGTACGCTGAAGGCAAGGTTTGGGGAGCAGGGCGATGGCCGTGGTGCTGACCGTCGAGGCGCTGACCGATGTGGTGGCGCAGGTGCTGGTGCGCCACGGCATGTCGCCGGGCAACGCGCGCATCGTCGCCGCGGTGGTCGTCGCGGCCGAGCGCGATGGCAGCCGCAGCCACGGTCTACTGCGCTTGCCCGGCTACGTCGCGACCTTGAAGAGCGGTTGGGTCGACGGCACCGCGGTGCCCGACGTGGTCGATGCCGCGCCCGGCCTGGTCGCGACCGACGCGCGCAACGGTTTTGCCCAGGTCGCTCTCGCGGCCAGCCGCACGGTGCTCGAGGCCAAGGCGCGCGCCGCGGGAATTGCGGCGCTGGCGATCCGCAACTCGCACCACTTCGCGGCGCTGTGGCCGGACGTCGAGCCGTTCGCCGCTTCCGGCTTCGTCGCACTCGCGGTCGTCAACGTGCGCAGCCGGATCGTCGTGTGGGGCGCCAAGCGCAAGCTGCTCGGCACCAATCCCATGGCCTTTGCGTGCCCGCGCCCGGGCGCGCCGCCGCTGGTCTGGGATCAGGCATCCAGCGTGGTGGCGCAGGGCGAGGTGCTGCTCGCCGCGACCGAGCGGCGGCCGGTCGCACCGGGCATCGGCGTCGATGCCCAGGGTGCACCGAGCGTCGATCCGCGGGCCATCCTCGACGGCGGCGCCATGATGCCGTTCGCCGACCACAAGGGCTCGGCGATCGCCTTCATGGTCGAGATCCTGGCGGCGGCGCTGACCGGCGGGCGTTTCGGCTTCGAGGATCGCTCGGCCGCGTTCCCCGGCGCGCAGACCTCGAACGCCGGCCAGTGCATCATCGTGATCGAGCCGTCGCGCACCGCCGGGAACGCGTTCGGTACGCGGGTCGAGGCGCTGATCGCGCAGCTGCTCGCCAGCGGCGTCTCCCGCCTGCCCGGTGAGCATCGCTACGCGCGCCGCCGCCGCGCGCTCGCCGACGGCATCGCGATCGCCGAGCGCGATCATGCCGCCGTGATGGCGCTGCTCGAGGCATAGGGCAGCGGCCTCATGGGCGCGATGGTGCAGATCGCGGCATGGCTTGCCATCGGCATGGCGCTCGGCGGCTGCGCCGGCGATGCGGCAGCGCCATTGGCCGCGTGCCGGGACGGCAGCGCGACGAGCGGATCCGCCGGGTGCTCGCGCAAGCGCCGCCGTCGGCCCAGCTGGATCGCCTGGCCGGCCGCGGCACCGGCTTCTTCGTCGACTCCGCGGGCGCGATCCTGACCGGCGGCCACGTCGTGGCGGCATGCCGCGCGATCTCGATCGCACTGGCCGACGGTGCCGAGCGCTGGGTGCGCGTCGTTGCGACCGATGCGCGCCAGGACCTCGCGCTGCTCCACGGCGCGGATACGGCGCCCGCGGCGGCGGTGTTCCACCCCGAGCCGCGCGAGGCGCCGCTGGTCGACCTCAACCTGATCGGGTTTCCCGGCCGCGCCGCCCAGCCGACCGCGACGCCGGTCGCGCTGTCGAGCGATCAACGGCTTGCCGCCGCCGAGCAATACCGCTTCCAGGCCGACGTCCATCGCGGCCACAGCGGCGCGCCGATCCTCGATGCGAGCGGTCGCGTCATCGGGGTCGTGCGCGCCATGATCGACCCCGCGAGCGCCGATCGAACCGGCGAGCCGGTCGTCGGCGAGCTCGGGCTCGCCGTCGCCAATCCCGCGGTCCTGGCCTTCCTGGACGCGCACGGTGTGCGCTACCGCACCGCGGCACCGACGCCGTCGGACAGCGCGCCGCTGACCCGCGCCCGCCGGTTCCTCGTCCAGGTCCGCTGCTGGCGCTAGCGCTTCCTATCGCGCTCTTCCGCCAGGCCGGGACTATGGAGATTGCAGCGGAATGGACAGGCGAAACTGCGGCGAAGGCGCCGGCCCTCCCTCACGCCTGCTTCTGGAGTTTCGGGATGGCAGCCATGTTGGTGAGCCAGGAGCGCGCGGAGCGACACCAGATCTGCCGCTTGGGCACGAGCTGGTCGCGCTGGGCCAACATGCCGACGCGCAGCGTGTAGGACGCCTGCTGGCCTTCGCCCGGCGTGGTCGACAGGATCGCGGAGCCGCACTTCGGGCAGAACGCCTGCATGCGCGGCGTGCCGCTGTCGGCCGTGGTCTTCAGGTAGAGCGTGGGCGTGCCCGTCATCTTGAACGTGCTGCCCGCCACCGGGACCACGACGCCGAACGCAGAGCCCGTGCGGGTCTGGCAATCGGTGCAGTGACAGACCGAGACCCGCTCGGGATCGGCCTCGCCCTCGACCGTGATGAAGCCACAGTGGCATGAACCGTTGACCTTCATCGCTGTCGTCCTCCTTGGCGGATGTCAGCCCGCCGCGGCCTTGACGGGCTTGGGCCAGCGCGCGGCGACTTGCGGCAGCACCTGCTCGATCAGTTGGCGGGTCTGCGCCAGCACGACGTCGTCGCCGCTGCCGACCGGGCGCAGCACGAATTTCGACAGGCCGGCGGCGACGTATTCGGCGATGCGCGCGAGGATCGTGGCGGCGTCGCCGACCGCGTAGTAGCCCGCGGGATCGCGGCCGGTACGTTTCTGGTACGCCGCCATCGAGCGCGCCACCGCGGGATCGTCGGGCGCGCCGAAGTAGTACGGGAAGGCGGCGCCGTAGTGGTCGTCGTCGATCTGGCGGCCGGCTTCGGCCGCCGCGACGCGGATCGCCGCGACGATGCGCCCGGCTTCCTCCGGGCGCTCGGGGCCGCCCTGCCAGCCGGTGCCGATCCGCGCGGTGCGCCGGATCGCGGCGTCCGAGCCGCCGCCGATCCACAGCGGCAGGTCGGGCTGCACCGGCCGCGGCGAGATCGAGGCGCCCGACAATTTGTAGTGCACGCCGTCGAAGTCGACCGTGTCCTCCGACCACAGGCGACGGATGATCTCGAGGCCTTCGTCGGTCTTGCGCCCGCGCGTCTTGGTGTCGATGTTGAGGGCTTTCCACTCGGGAGCAAGGGGACTGCCGATGCCGAACGCCGGCAGCAGCCGCCCGCCCGACAACACATCGATGGTGGCGCACTGCTTGGCGGTCAGCACCGGGTCGCGCAGCCCCACCGACAGCACGTTCATGCCGAACTTGATCCGGCGCGTGCGTCCGGCCACCGCCGCGATCGCCGTCATGCTTTCGAGGATCGGTTCGCGGCTGACCACGCGATCGGTCTGCCACAGCGAGTCGACGCCGCCGGCCTCGCACAGATCGACCCAGCGCCAGTAGCCGCCGGCGTCCGCGAACGGAAACTCCGCCAGCCCGAGCCCGACCGCGACGCTCACGACCTCACGCCTTGACCAGCGGCGCGTACGTGTCGAGCGTGCGCAGGATCTCGTCGCGGCTGAGATCGGGCACGTCGAACAGCACGCGCTGGATGCCGGCGGCGCGATACTCGGCCAGCTTCGCGGCGTCGGTCGGCGCGCGGAATACCGTGATCTGCAGGCTCTTGTAGTCGCGCTTGGCGGCGTCGGCAGCCTTGCGCAGGCGCTCGACCGCGCCCTGGGGCGTGAAGCCGGCGACCGGGCGGGGGAACCAGCCGTCGCAGAACTCG
>JACQAI010000207.1 GCA_016195115.1 Pseudomonadota bacterium | reverse complement strand
GCGGATGGTCGATCGGGTTCATCGCGACGCCACGCACCGACGGCTTCTTGCCGAGCCAGCGCATGCGCCCGGCCTTGCCGTAGTTGATGTTCTGCTGATCGGGGTTCGATACCGCGCCGATCGTGGCCATGCAGTCGCCGCGTACGCTGCGGACCTCGCCCGAGCCGAGCCGCAGCTGGGCGTAGCCCTGGTCGCGGCCGACCAGCTGGACGTAGGTGCCGGCGGCGCGCGCCAGCTGGCCACCCCGGCCCGGCTTGAGCTCGACGTTGTGCACGATCGTGCCGATCGGGATGTTCTTGATCGGCATCGCGTTGCCCGGCTTGACGTCGGTGCGCTCGCCCGCGATCACCTTGTCGCCGGCCTTCAGGCGCTGCGGCGCCAGGATATAGGCGAGCTCGCCATCATCGTACTTGAGCAGCGCGATGAACGCCGTGCGGTTGGGGTCGTACTCGAGCCGCTCGACGGTCGCGTTGACGTCGAACTTGCGGCGCTTGAAATCGATCGTGCGATAGCGCTGCTTGTGGCCGCCGCCGCGCTGCCACATGGTGATGCGGCCGTGGTTGTTGCGCCCGCCGGTGCCGCGCAGGCCCTCGGTCAGCGCCTTGACCGGCTTGCCCTTCCACAGCTCGGAACGGTCGACCAGCACGAGCTCGCGCATCGACGGCGTGACGGGTTGGTAAGATTTCAGCGCCATGGCTCTAGATCCCCGTGGTCACGTCGATCGACTGGCCGGCGGCCAATGTGACCATCGCCTTCTTGTAGTCGGAGCGCCGGCCCGGCCGGCCGCGGAACATCTTGGTCTTGCCCTTGACCCGCAGGGTGTTGACTGCCTCGACCTTGACGCCGAACACGCCCTCGATCGCCGCCTTGATCTGCGGCTTGGTGGCGTGGAGCGCCACCCGGAAGACGACCTGGTTGTGCTCCGAGGTGCGCGTCGCCTTCTCGGTGATCACCGGCGCCAGGATGACGTCGTACATCTGCTGCTTGGTCAGCGAGACCTTGGCCTTGCTCATTTCAGGCGAGCCTCCAGATGCTCGACCGCGGCCTTGGTCAGGACCAGCGTGTCGCGGCGCAGGATGTCGTAGACGTTGGCGCCCTGCTGGGGCAGCAGATCGACGCCCTTGAGGTTGGCGGCGGCGCGGCGCACGCCGTCATGGATCTCGGGGCCGTCGATCACCAGCACCGAGGTCCAGCCGAGCTTGGCGAAGGCTTGCGCCAGCTCCTTGGTCTTGGCGGCCTCGCCCAGGCTGTCGACCACGATCAACTTGCCCTCGGCCTGCTTGACCGATAGCGCGGTCTTGAGGCCGAGCTTGCGCACCTTCTTGGGCAAATCGTAGCCGTGATCGCGCACCACGGGCCCGAAGATGCGCGCGCCGCCGCGGAACTGCGGCGAGCGCAAGCTGCCTTGGCGGGCGCGCCCGGTACCCTTCTGGCGATAAGGCTTCTTGGTCGTGCCGCTGATCTCGGAGATGCCCTTGGTCTTGTGGGTGCCGGCGCGCCGCTTGGCGAGCTGCCAATCGACCACGCGCGCCAAGATGTCGATGCGCGGCGCTAGGCCAAACACCTCGTCGGCGAGCTCGAGCGTGCCGACCTCCTGGGCCTTGAGATTCTTGACCTTGATCTGCATGTCAGTCGGCCCCCGCCGGCTTGGGCGCCTCGGCGGCGGCCTTGAGCGCCGCGGGATAGGGCACGTCCTTGGGCCGCGGCCGCTTGACCGCGTCGCGCACCAGCACGTAGCCCCCGGCCGAGCCCGGCACCGCGCCCTCGATCATCAGGAGGCCGCGCGCGACGTCGGTCGAGACCACCTTGAGGTTGAGCGTGGTCACGCGCTCGACGCCGAGATGCCCGGCCATCTTCTTGTTCTTGAACGTGCGCCCCGGGTCCTGGCGGTTGCCGGTCGAACCGAGCGAGCGGTGCGAGACCGACACGCCGTGGGTGGCGCGCAGGCCGCGGAAATTCCAGCGCTTCATGCCGCCGGCGAAGCCCTTGCCGATCGAGGTGCCGACGACGTCGACATACTGGCCGGCGAGGAAGTGCTCGACCGACAGCTCGGCGCCGACCTCGAGCACGGCGTCAACGGCGACGCGGAACTCGACGAGCTTGCGCTTGGGCTCGACCTTGGCCTTGGCGTAGTGGCCGCGCATCGGCTTCGGCACGTTCTTGACCTTGGCCTTGCCGACGCCGAGCTGCACGGCCGTGTAGCCGTCCTTCTCGGCGGTCTTGACCGCGATCACCTGGCACTGGTCGACCTTGAGCACGGTCACCGGGACATGGCTGCCCTCGGCGGTGAACACGCGCGTCATGCCGACCTTCTGCGCGATCAGACCGGATCGCATGGCTGACATCCCCCTCGCGATCCCTAGAGCTTGATCTCGACGTCGACGCCCGACGCCAGGTCCAACTTCATCAGCGCATCGACCGTCTGCGGCGTCGGGTCGACGATGTCGAGCAGCCGCTTGTGGGTGCGGATCTCGAACTGCTCGCGGCTCTTCTTGTCGATATGCGGCGAGCGGTTGACCGTGAAGCGCTCGATCTCGGTCGGCAGCGGGATCGGACCGCGCACGCGCGCACCGGTGCGCTTGGCGGTGTTGACGATCTCGCTGGTCGACTGATCGAGCACGCGATGGTCGAACGCCTTGAGGCGGATGCGGATGTTTTGACTGTCCATGGTCCCTTCTCCGGGGTCTCGGCCCCGCCTCTATCCCGCGCTACGCGATGATCTTGGCGACGACGCCGGCGGCGAGGTCGAGCTTCATCAGCGCGTCGACCGTCTGCGGCGTCGGATCGACGATGTCGAGGAGCCGTTTGTGGGTGCGCATCTCGAACTGCTCGCGGCTCTTCTTGTCGATGTGCGGCGAGCGGTTGACGGTGAAGCG